>JAGQQP010000070.1 GCA_020426085.1 Planctomycetaceae bacterium
TTCGAACTGCGGTGGAAAAAACGGCGCTGGAAATCGGCCAGTACACGCTGATCCCCCAGTGGGGAGAACCCCCGCGGTACCAACTGTTGTTTGAGCAGTCCCTGCTTGCGTCGACCGATTCACTCCCGACTCTGCTGGACCAGCTCGACCGCAGTTTACAGGAAACCAACTGTGAATACGCAGAGAAGCGTCAATCCGGTCGCCTGGCTGCCCCGGTGGCCTGCGAACTGACACCAGGCACCTGGAGCCGGTTTGCTGTGGAGCGACAGAAAAAGCTCGGCGGCAGTATCGAACAGTACAAGCATCCCTGCCTGATCCCCGAGCTTGATTATGCCCGGCAGATCCTGAACCGCTTTTCCTGAGTACCGTTACTGCGAAGCTTTTTTCCTGCCTCAAAGGTAAACAGGTCCCCAATCTAGAGATAGATTTCCAGCCGGATCGTCTACCTCTGCAGTGCAGCAATCGATTTGCTGTTCAGCCCAAGACTTAGGAAAATCAGGCTATTTTATATATTTGACCACTACTGACATCGGATTTCAATCTTGATCCTGGAGATTGAAATCACTCTCAGCAGACTTCCATTTTCCCTCAGTAACTGGCGTAGGGATTATAAGGAGTAGGAAGGGTGCCCCACCAGTTGATTTGAGAATAGATTAATTTTCCTTGAAATATTCTCAGTATTTTTTCGTTAGGTTCGTAGTGAAACCCAACAATAAAAAACCAGAGAACCATAGCGATGCGAAACACCCTGGAGAAACAGACCTTGGAAACATCTCGACTTATTCTGAGACAGTGGCGCGAAGATGATATCGCCCACTTCGCAGAGATGAACGCCGACCGGAAAGTCATGCAATACTTTCCGGAAACCCTCACATATGATGAAAGCGCGTATCTGGTTGAACGGTATCAAAAGCATTTTGACGAGTATGGTTTTGGGCTTTGGGCAGTTGAGCTCAAAGATCAGGCAGAATTTGCTGGTTTTATTGGCCTGGCAGTCCCTCAGTTTACTGCGTATTTCACTCCCTGTGTCGAGATCGGCTGGCGGCTGGCGACTCCGTACTGGAACCAGGGTTATGCAACCGAAGGCGCTCAGGCAGCCCTCGACTTTGGATTCGATCAATGTAACCTCAAAGAGATCCTGTCGTTCACCGTCCCGGCCAATATCGCTTCGCGACGCGTGATGGAAAAAATCGGGATGAGCTACATCGACAACTTCGATCACCCGGCGATTCCAGCCGATGCCCCGCTTTGCCGCCATGTCCTGTACCGGATTACCAAAGAGGAACGTGATACACTTCAGGCAGTTTGAAATTTATTGTGAGAGCCGGTTGAGAATATTTTTTGTCACCTGCTGAACAACCGGATCTTTCCCGCGTAAGCCATGTGCCCAGTCGGTGCTGCCAACCGTAAAGACGGTCCCCCCTCTGGTGTACATCCCTAAGATCGCGGCTCCCACACGATCCTTATTAAACCGGTCATACCACAGACTGTCGCCGGGCGCCCATTTCGCCGGACAGGATGCCAGGATTTCAAACGTGCGTGGTGTCCCGTCTTTAAACGTCGGCACCGGGAGACCATCTTTGATTTCAAACTGACAGCCATCACACTCGTAACCGACGATGCTGTCTTTACCGCCAAATTCGTCCCCCTGTTTGATGCCTGTCTTTTCAAAGACCCAGTGCGCGGGACGATGGACCTGGTAAGCGCCGGAACCATCCATGAACTGCCCGTGGCTTTTATGATAACCGCCATACAGAAAGCCGACGCCCGTCAACTGATTTTCAGGTCGGTTCACCAGGTGATGACTCCAGAGCGTCGACAGCAGACGATGATCACCGTCCGGAAACAACGGATCCATGTTATACCACTGTTTCCAGCAGGTCAGTGCCCGTCCGTCGTCTTCACTGCGGACTTGCCAGCAAACCGAGTTACCACTGAAGAACGCCACGTTCCCTCCCTCGCTGATGAACTTTTCCAGGTGATCCCGCATCGGAGCCGACCAGTATTCATCATGGCCGACACTCAAGACCAGGCGATAGTGCTGCAGCATCTCCGGATGAAATTCCAGATCACTGTTGGCAGCGTAATCAAGCTGATACCCGTTGCTCTCGGCCCAGATGATAAACGGCAGTTCCCAGTTGGCAAACTGTCCTGCCAGAGGACGATTGAAGGAAACGCGATGCCCCTGCAGGTTCGCCCGGCCATGATAACTGTAAAGACTGGATCCTCCCCAGTTATTATAAGCGTTGTAGGTATTCGTGCTCAGTTGAATCAGAATCTTTGTTTGACTGCCCGGCTGCTTCGCCCTCACAATGAAAAACAGATTCGATGCCGCAGAACGCGAATTGCGCTGGATGAACTTTCCGCCCCCATCGGATACCGACAGCCGGACATTGTAATAACCGCTCTGCCAGGAATCGGGAATCGTCAGCTCAAATGCGGTCGGCCACTGACAACCGTGGGACGAAGCATTCTCCGGCACCGGATAAGCGGCACCGTTCTGACGTGTCTCTTTGAAAACCGTTTTATTATCAGGCCCCAGCCGGGTGATTTCGACGGTGTACTTAGGCTCGGAACTGGAAAGATGAAAGGCAACCTTCTCACCAGGCTGATAACTCAGTTGATTCGTGTAACCTTCAATAAAGATCGATCCGGCATCATCGTCGGCTGCAGCCAGCGGAGCCGATAACGTACCCGCGATCAGTAGCATCAGGAATAGTCTCAAGCTGCATGAAATCATTGTCGTTTTCCTCTGTCTATGGAACCGGTTGCAAATCAACGGTATATGGTTCTGTTGATCCTACCAAGACCGGTAAACGCTTGCTATTCCGCCATAGAGATTTTACCGGCAGCAAGGGAGAGCAGCACAAAATTACGGACGGCTGTGATTCTGCTGGCGGTACTCGCGAGGCGACATGCCCGTCACACGTCCGAACATGCGAATCATGGCCTCCTGATGCTGGAATCCGCAGCGGGCAGCGATCTGTGAAATCGTCAGATTGGTTTCCTGCAACAGTTTGATAATCCGCTTCAGCTTTTCCTGGCGAATTTCTGCAGCCGGGGAACGATGCAGGGCTTTCTGAAAACGATGCTCCAGAATCCGTCGCGACACATTCAGATGATCGGTCAAATCGGAAACCTGCAATGCTTCCTGCGCATGCTGGCGGATGAATTGAATGGCTTCGCGAACCAGACTGTCATCGGCGAACAGTGTGTCGGTCGAAGCACGTTCTTCGATTGACAGCGGCGGTATTCGAATCGGTTCCTCAGGTGGTGCCTCTCCCTGAATCAACCGGTCCAGCAGTTGTGCTGCCTCATAACCCACGACATGAGGTGCCTGATTAATACAGGAAAGAGGTACGGGCGAGAGGGCCGACATCAGCGGATCATGCTCGATGCTGAGAATCGCCACCTGATCGGGAATCTCCAGATGATGGTTCACACAGACCGTCGCAACTTCACGCCCGACCTTACTCGACCAGACCAATAGCGCCACCGGCTTAGGCAGTTCCCACAGCCACTCCTTGAGACGTTTCTGCTGTTTTTCATAATCGTCTTCTTTTGTCAGTTCATAATACGGGAAACGATAGCAGACCCCATCCCCCTGTTCGATGATTTCCTGAAATTCATTCTCGATGGTCGGCAGATACTTCAATGTCGGATCAGGGCCGAT
The DNA here is from genome assembly GCA_020426085.1 of Planctomycetaceae bacterium. Lineage (GTDB taxonomy): Bacteria > Planctomycetota > Planctomycetia > Planctomycetales > Planctomycetaceae > Gimesia. The sequence continues at coordinate 3,674 of JAGQQP010000070.1, forward strand.
ATACCCGCAGGAACGGAATCCTTTTTGTAAAAAGAAATCCGCTGCCAGACGGGCACACGCGTGCTCGTCTGAAACTACTTTGGGAATTTTTTCAGAATGTTTTCCCAGCCACGAGACATTTACCGCGGGCAACTTTCGCCGCACGATCGATTGCTGAATGCGGGCATCGGTCAGACGGCAGATCGTGCCATGCCCGTTCCAGGAAGCGGGAAATCGCAGTTGTTCCTGCAGACCGCGAAATTCAATCCAGAAATCCCAGCCCCCCTGCTCGAGTGCATAGTCGGCAATGCCCTGAATGATCTGGCGACTCCAGTCGCTGGAAGTCTGTACGAGCAAGGCAATTTTGCGGCGTTCGGGAAATCTCACAGTAAGTCATTTCTGCATCAGGGTTCAAAGAGAAGACGATTCTTTCAGACCGGTATGATAGATTCTGCCCGTTTACCGATGTTAAAGAAGCGATGAAGAGCATGTAAATATTATCAATTATACTGCGTATTTTGTCATTGTATTTTGAAAGAATTCCTCGATACTTTTCCCTGTACAATGAAGCTTGCGACAGGTCTGGCGGGAAGTTCCTCCTGTTTTCCCGCCAGACTGTCAGCGGGATTGCTTCCTGTTTCCAGGCGACCGCGGGGCGTCCCTGTCCCGTTTTCTCAATACTCACCCTGATTCTGAAATCATGTCGACTCAAACTTACCAGCGTAAATATGATGTCATTGTGATTGGCGGCGGTGTCCTGGGTGCTTTCCATGCCTACTTCGCCATGCGTCAGGGCTTCAAGACATTGCTGATCGAACGCAACGTTTTTCCTCAACAGGCGTCCGTCCGCAACTTTGGATTGATCATCCCCAGTGCCATGCCCGCAGGCCGCTGGCGCGACCGGGCGATCGCTTCCTGTGAAATCTATTCCGAACTTTCTGAGTTACTCGGAGTTCCACTGCGACGGGTAGGAACTCAGTACCTGGCTCACACGGAAGCAGAAGCAGACTTTCTAAAACAGATGGCATTATCCTGTGAAGACTCGTTATGCCCGGCGGAATTCTATAATGCCGAAGAAACCGTTCGTTCCAGCTGCTGCCTGAATCCGGAATTCTGTCAGGGCAGCCTGTTTTTTCCACAGGATCTGCAACTCGATCCCGACCAGTTTTTTCGTGCCTTGATCAACTGGATCGCGTGTACTTCAGACTGTGACTATCTACCAAATACCACAGCGATCTCGGTAGAACCGCAGGGGAGCCTCAACCGGGTCAGAACATCCTCGGGCAGAGAATTCCAGGCGAACCATGTTTTTGTCTGTTCCGGCGCAGACCTGCAGACTCTGTTTCCCGATGTCTACATCACACGGAACCTGCAGTACTGCAAACTGCAGATGCTGAAACTTTCCAATCCCGAAAACCGCACGCTGGGAACCAGTATCGCGTCTCCCATCGCACTCACTCGCTATCCTGCATTTCTAAATGCACAGTTTTTACAGGGAATTGCTCTCCCTGCGCCCGCCCCGGAACTGCAGGAGCTGGGTATTCAGATCTGGATCACTCAAAATCAGAACAACGAATTTATTCTCGGCGATTCACACGCTTACTCGACCGACCCGCCTACAGAGTTTCTGTCAGCCGAAGTAGAATCGCAGATTATTAATTATGCGCGAAAGATGTTCGTCAAACTCGACTTTCAGGTGATGGACCGCTGGTGTGGTATTTATACTGAAGAGAAGTCCGCAGGGCTGTTTCAGCAGACTCTCGATGACCGCATTCATTTAGTCACGGGAATCGGCGGTAAGGGAATGACGACCGGCCCGGGACTTGCCAGGGAAAATATCAGCCAACTCTCTCTTTCAAAAAGTCGCGCATGATGTCGAAGTCTCCAAACCGCAACTGGCAAATCATGACTCTGCTGAGTCTGTTTCTGGGCTACGTCGGCTATTATATCTGCCGCTCGAACCTGGCCGTCGCGACTCCACTGCTGCTCAAGGAATACGACGGGGCCGGGATCACCAAAGTTGATATTGGTACGGTCGCCTCCATCGGGGTGATGTTGTATGCCCTCGGAAAAATCATCAACGGCTATCTGGCAGATTTTCTCGGCGGTCGGCAGATGTTTCTGACCGGCATGATCGCGTCCGTCGTATGTTCGATCTGGTTTGGCCTGGCGGGTGGCTTAACCCTGTTCGTTCTCATCTGGGCCGGGAATCGATTTTTTCAGTCGATGGGCTGGGTGGCGCTGGTGAAAACCGCCTCACGCTGGTTTCCCGTACAATGGCATGCGACCGTGATGGCCGTCCTCTCACTTTCGTTTCTGTTCGGCGATGCATTTGCCCGCATCTATCTGGGCAGCCTGATCATGCTGGGAGAACGTGAGTCCTCGCTCAGTTTTCTGGCCGACTGGAGGACCGTCTTTTTCATCGCCGCCGGCACTCTGGGTCTGATTACGGTCTTTGTTTATTTCAGTTTGAAGTCCAGCCCCATTGATGTCGGCCTGGAAGAACCGGAAGCAAATCCCCTGAACGTGTATGGAGCAGAAGGAAATCATGCACAGCGAATATCCATTAAAGAGGTGCTCAAACCGCTGTTTGCCAGTCCGCTGTTCTGGTTGATCTGCATCATGAATTTCAGCCTGACCCTGGTCCGCGAAACCTTTAACTTCTGGACCCCGACCTTCCTGAATGATGTCGCGAAGCTTGAGATTGGCCAGGCCGCTGTGGGCAGCATGTTGTTTCCGCTGGTGGGAGGCTGTTCGGCTCTGCTGGCCGGAATCACCTCGGATTACTTCAAAGGGAGACACGGACGTGTTGTCCTGCCCAGCCTGATTCTCCTGGTGCTTTCACTGATATTACTGACCACGATTGACGTCACGGGCAAACCGTACCTGGCGCTCACGCTGCTGTCGCTGGTCGCCTTTTTTCTGATGGCCCCCTATTCATTTCTGTCGGGAGTGATGGCGATAGACCTTGGCGGAAAGCGGGGTTGTTCGACCGTTGCCGGCCTCGTCGATTCCGCCGGCTACCTGGGCGCCATTCTATCCGGTCACACCGTCGGACTGATCGCAGAATACTACGGCTGGAGGATGGCGTTTGGCGGGCTGGCGGGTATCTGCTGCACTGCCGTCATTGCCGGTCTGATCTACTGGCGGATCCAGGAACGGCAAATGAACCTGGCACAAGTTTTACCTACCGAACCTGAACGGGAGGTTTCCCATGCCCCACAATGATCCAACAGCAATCGTGTCTGAAATCAGGCAACGCTTTCGGGAAAAAGGGACTGACATGTACGCCGGCGAAGCAATCTCGCAGACAGAGCACGCGTTGCAGGCAGCATTCGCAGCCGAGCAGGCGGGTGAGTCGGCAGAACTGATCGTCGCTGCATTACTGCATGACATCGGTCACCTGTTGCACAATCACGATGAAGACTGTGCAACGCAGGGCATTGACGATCTGCATGAACGCATCGGCGCGCAATGGCTGGTGCGCTACTTTCCGAAAGAGGTCACCGAGCCGATTCGGCTGCATGTCGCCGCCAAACGCTACCGCTGTGCCACCGATGCAGAATATGCGTCGCGACTTTCCCCCGCCTCGGTTCTCAGCCTGCAGTTACAGGGTGGCCCCTTTGACTCTGCAGAACAGACGGAGTTCGAACACAACCCCTGGTCACAGGCTGCGCTCCGACTGCGCAACTGGGACGAAGCCGCCAAAGTACCGGACTTCGAAACTCCGGAACTCGAATATTTTTTAACTTATGTCCAGAGAGTTCTGCAGCAGCAGACTTCGGATACGGATGAATGAAGGAAATTATGAAACCTGAAACGATCAAACTTGTGATCTTCGACTGGGCCGGCACCACGATTGACCATGGCTGCTTTGCCCCGATCTCTGCCTTTATCAAAGCCTTCAAAGCGTGCGGCGTGGACCTGACGCCACAACAGGCGCGCGGCCCGATGGGCCTGCATAAGCAGGATCACATTCGCAGCCTGTTTCAACTGGATGAGATCGCCGCACAATGGGAATCCATTCATCAGCGCAGCTGGACCGAAGACGATGTCAAGCACATCTATGAAACGTTTATGCCGCTGCAGATCGAAGAAGCAAAACTGTTTACCGATCTGGTTCCCAACCTGTGTGAAACGATTTCGATTTTGAGAGACCAGGGAATTAAAATCGGCTCCACCACCGGTTACCCGCGGATTGTGGCAGATCCGGTTCTGGAAGCAGCGAAAGCCAAAGGTTATGCGCCCGACTTCAACATGTGCGCGGATGAAGTCCCTGCAGGACGGCCTGCACCCTGGATGATCTATCGCAACATGGAAGCGCTGAATGTCTTCCCCCCTTCGGCGGTCGTCAAGGTGGGCGATACGGTTCCCGATATCGAAGCCGGGCTGAATGCGGGCACCTGGACGGTCGGCCTGACCCAGACGGGCAGCGAAGTCGGTCTGACAGTCGCTGAGTTTGCCGCTTTAAGCGATGAACAGAAAGCCGATCGATTAGCAATCGCGGAAACGAAACTCAAAAACGCCGGTGCCCACTTCGTGATTCCCACGCTGCAGGGACTTCCTGACATCATCGAACACCTTAACGCCAGAGAGAACTGAAATGGACGCCGACATTCCCTACCTGTTATTGACCCCCGGTCCTTTGACTACCACCCGCAGTGTGCGCGAAGCCATGCTGGCCGACTACTCGACCTGGGACGTGGATTACAATCAGCGCGTGATGGAAATTCGAGAAAGACTGGTGCGTCTGGCGACAGACTCCGACGAATACACGGCGGTCCTGATGCAGGGCAGCGGCACATTTTCAGTGGAAGCGACTATCGGTTCGGTCATCCCGCCTGACGGAAAACTGCTGGTCATTTCCAACGGCGCGTACGGCAGTCGCATTGCTCAGATCGCCCGCTGTCTGAAGATCCCCCTGCATGAACTGGTTTTTTCGGAAACAGAACCGCCCGATCTGTTACAGATCCGCGCAACGCTGGCAGCGGATTCAGACATCACCCATGTAGCAATGGTGCACTGCGAAACCACGACCGGCATGATCAACCCCGCTCAGGAAGTCGGCAAACTGGTACACGCCGCCGGGAAGGAATACATCCTGGATGCCATGTCTTCTTTCGGAGGCATTCCCCTTTCCATGGAAGAATTTCACGTCGACTACCTGATCTCGTCGGCCAATAAATGTATTCAGGGTGTTCCCGGATTTGGGTTTGTGATTGCGGATCAGTGCAAACTGGAACAGACAAAAGGGCTGGCGCGATCATTGAGCCTGGATCTTTATGACCAATGGTATGAAATGGAACACAAGGGAGGCAAATGGCGTTATACATCACCCACGCATGTCGTCAATGCCTTCCTGCAGGCGCTGAATGAACTGGACGCGGAAGGGGGTATTTCCGCCCGATACGCACGGTATCAGGAAAATCAGACCACGCTGGTGACCGAGATGCAGAAAAGGGGCCTGCAGACTCTGCTGCCGCGGGAACTGCAGTCGCCGATCATTACTTCATTTTATTATCCCGAGTCTCCCGCATTTCAGTTTAACCAGTTTTATGATGAATTAAAAAAGAGGCGTTACGTGATTTATCCGGGGAAAATCAGTCAGGCGGATACATTCCGGATCGGCAATATTGGTCATGTTTTCCCGGCAGATATTGTGGACCTGGTCTCGCAGATTGAACAAACGCTCAATCATTTAGACGTCCGTATGACGAACCCTTCGATTCAGTAAGTCTGAAAAAATTTAAATCGTACACTTTCGATTTGTCAGAAAGCCGTTTATAAAAAATGAGACCATTCTGACCCGCCCGTTACACAAATTTCTTTGTCAAAAATCCTTCTATCTGAAAAAGCGGTTCCATCAGATAGTGTTATCTGCCAGCAGTCTTAGTGTTTTATGATGAGCGATCAATGCACTTCTGTCATCCTGCAAGAAGATGACCGAAAGTTGGAATATACCAGAGTCGACCGGCCTCAACTGAAACCGGGTGAAGTACTGGTTGAAATCTTGTGTTGTACGATCTGCGGAAGCGACCTGCATACCTTCGAAGGAACGCGTTCTACTCCCTGCCCGACGATTCTGGGACATGAGATGGTCGGACGTGTGGTCGATATGCATCCCGAATCCACGGTCAAAGATTTTCTGGAGCGTCCGGTCGAAATCGGTGACCGGATCACCTGGTCGGTCGCGGTTTCCTGCAAACAATGCGAATTCTGTAAACGCGGGCTCACACAGAAATGCACGCGGCTGTTCAAATACGGTCACCAGCGATTGAACGAACAGAATTACCTGAGTGGCGGACTGGCCAGTCATTGTCATCTGGTCAAAGGCACAACTATTTTTAAAGTCCCCAAATCGTTGCCCGATCTGATCGCCAGTCCCGCGAACTGTGCTACCGCAACCGTCATGGCGGCGTTCCGCCTGGCAGGCGACATCGAAGAGAAATCCGTTTTAATTCTGGGGGCAGGCATGCTGGGAGTCACGGCCTCAGCGGTCGCCCATGCAAAAAACGCAGGCAAGGTCTTCGTCTCAGATATTGATCCGGAACGTGTCCGCCGCAGCCTGGAATTCGGTGCGCGACATGCTTTGCTGGTAAAAAAAGAACAGCCTCTGCATCAGGAAATTCTGCATCTGACAGAAGGGCGTGGAGTCGATATCGTGTTCGATATGACGGGGGTTCCTGAAGTCATCGAGAGTGGCCTGGAAGCGATGGCCATTGGCGGATCCATGATTCTGGTGGGATCCGTCTATCCCGCCCGACCGGTTCAGCTTTCTGCAGAGAAGATCGTCCGGAGATTACTGCGAATCGAAGGCATCCACAATTACGTGGATCTGGATCTGGCCAATGCTCTGAATTTCCTGGAGCGGTTCCAGAACCAGTATCCCTTTTCCAGGCTCTGCGAACAGACATTTCAACTGAGTGACATCAAGGCAGCTTTTGAAGAATCGGCTAACCGCCGCTCCTATCGTGTGGCGGTCCTGCCTGATTCCACTTCCTGAAATTCAGCAGCACAAGCCGACGGTTCGCAAATTCTCAGAAATCGATTTCGGCTGACTGTCCCAGATCAATTCCGCCTCGGGCCGAACTCGCTCCGCGGTTATAGCGGGCTGCGGGTCTCTGTTGAGGACGCATCTGCTGTGCAGGGCGAGTCACTGGTTGAGGTCGAGTCTGGGGAGCAGCAACAGAATCCTGATGCAGTGAAGTACGAGGCAGACGTTTGGCTTCCGGTACGAAGGCAACGGATTCCTTTATCTGTCGTTTTTGTGCTGGTCTACCGCTGAAAGGAATGCGAGAGTCGATGGGCAGAGGTCGTGACTCACGCTGCAGCTCTTCAGCAGGTTCTGCACTCGCCAGTGCGGTCTGCTCAGGCATCTCCGCCACAAAGTCGGCTTCCACCTGATCGGGACTCTGTGAGCGAATTACCAGATCTTTGTTATCAACCGCAGAAACCTGTTGTGGTTCTGCCGCTGCCAGCTGCTGACCAGCGGGCAGATTCAAAGACGGGCTACCTGCCATAATCCAGCTGCCCCAGCGCTGTTCCAGTGCTTCGACGTTTTTGATTTTATACATTTTGGCGATGGCTTCGTCCCAGCCATTTTTATGTGCATCTTCCAGAAACATCAGATAGCGTTTTTTGCCGCCAGTCTGCAGCAGGTAATCTGCCAGGGAATAACCTTCGGCGTACAATGTCAGAACCTGTTGCATCTCAGACGGGTATTCGGTCATCGAAAGCAGATTTCGCAGCGGGATCCGTTTATTGGTTCCCATCACCTGGCGATTCAGCAGGCGTTGACGTTGTCTTTCTGATTCGTG
>JAGQQP010000708.1 GCA_020426085.1 Planctomycetaceae bacterium
GATCCATGTTTCCAGTTGATTTGAGTTTTCAGCCCGATCATCTCTGTGATCGGGCTGTTTTTGCTGGTTTGGTCGAGAATTTCACTTTCTCCGACTCGAGCAGGAATCCAGCATATTCATACCCCTGCATCGATTCTATAATGGAAGAAAAGACCATCTCTCAATAATTGCATTCCGTTTTCAACTCTGATTCCAGCGCCACATGATTGAACACGACTATTCCACGATCGACCGGAGATTGCGCCGCGTATTGCTCTTCGTGGTCACCGTCAGTTTTGCCCTGACGCCGATCGCAGCGCCGGATTTCTGGTGGCAGTTGAGCCGGGGACGCGTTGTCCTGTCCGACCTGACACCCCCAGGCCCCCTGTTGACTGCAGGTACGAACGTCGCAGAGGCAGACTGGCTGGGCGGGCTCCCTTTTTTCCTGACACTGCAGATCGCGGGAGTCTCGGGGCTGATGCTGGTCAAGTTTCTCGCCGCCGGATTACTGGCGTATGGGATCATGAGTCACTTTGAAACGCGACTGAAGTGGACTGCTTTTACCAGGCGAAAACACTGGTTGCAATCGAGACGGAGTTATCTTTACTGGCAGAAAATCTGCGTAGTACCCGACTGGTACGTGGTTTCGGAATGGAAACAGCAGAGCATGATCAGTTTCAGAAACATCTGCAGAAATATACTGATAACATCGCCACGCTCAAACGCGTTGAGGGATGGGGCCATCGGGTGGCACGAGGGCTGGCCGTGTTCTGTTCCTGTATGGTGCTGTTCCTGGTCGGGTATAAAGTCCTGGTGAGTCCCGAGAGCCTGCCTCTTTCAGCGGCGGTTCTGATGACGGGGATCTTTGCCTTTTTCTATCTGCCGGTAAACGGATTGTATCAACTGATTCAGACACGCGATGAAGCAAACATTGCAGCCAGTTCGATCTATCGGTATCTCAATCTGATCCCGGCAGTAGGACAGGCAGTTGGAGCCAAGTTTCTCGAGCCTCTGTCACAGGCATTGCAGTTTGAAAATGTCAGCTTTCAGCTCAATTCCAACAGCCCGCCCTTACTCAAAGGATTTGATCTGAAAATTCCCGCGGGTACCAGTACGGCCCTGGTATCCCTGGAAAAACTGGCTCCTCGCGCTGTGAGTTATCTGATACCGCGGTTTATTGAACCACAGGCAGGGCGTGTATTGATGGATGGTGAAGATACTGCCTGGGTGACTCTGGAGTCGTTGAGAGCGGAAGCGATTTTTGTGAGTGGGAATGATCCCTGTCTGACCGGAACTGTCAAAGAGAATATCCAGTGCGGTGATGATCGCTATTCACTACAGGAAGTGATTGCTGCTTCCAAGGAAGCACACGCGCATCAGTTTATTCAGAATTTATCTCAGGGGTACGAGACTGCGCTGGGACAGCATGGCGAAGAATTGACTGTCGGCGAATGTTTTCGTCTGGGACTGGCACGGGCATTATTGCGAAAGCCTGCTTTACTCATCATCGAAGAACCTGAAGAGATACTGGATGAGGATACCAAAACTCTTCTCGAAGATGCTTATTCTCGAATTTTCCAGAACCGTACTGTGCTGATAATTCCTTCACGAATTATGACATTGCGGCGTGTCGATCAGGTAGTTCTGATTCACGAAGGCAAGGTCGAAGCGGTCGACAGTCAACCGAATCTGTTAAAAAAATCGGCTCTCTATCGGCACTGGGAATACACACGTTTCAATCAGTTCAGGCATACTCAGGAAACTTCGAACGAACGTTGAATCAAAGAATCAGATCAGATATGGATATGCTTCATTCACCTGTGGTCGAACATGCGATTCGGCTGGCTGCGGTGGCTCATAAGTCTCAAAAGCGGAAGTCTTCCGGAATTCCTTATATCGCGCATCCCATGAGTGTCTGCCTGATCCTGATGAAGGCTGGTTTCGATGATGAATCAATTCTGGCTGCGGCTGTGTTGCATGATGTGGTAGAGGACACGGACTTGTCGATCGAAGATCTGGAAGCGCATTTTTCTGAAGACGTTGTGCGGTACGTTCAGGAAATGACGGAAGAGAAAGAGACCGAAGAGGGAGAGAAACGGAGTTGGCCGGATCGTAAGCGAACTCACATTGAAGTGTTGCAGCAGGCAGCGCTGGGGACGAGGGCGATTGAACTGGCGGATAAGCTCCACAATCTGGAAGCGATGTTGTTTGATCTGCAAACCGAAGACCGACAGGAATTCTGGGGGCATTTTGGGGCCAGCCCTGAAGAAATCATACAGTATTATCATTCGATGATCGAAGCAGCAGGCCAGTCTGATTCTGAATTGAAGTCACTGGTCGAAAACTGTCATTCCAGACTTGAAGAATTGAAAAGGTATCTGCCTGCAGCGTGAGCAGGAATACTGGCACTTTCGGAGTTGCTTTAGTTTAATACAGAGGTGTCGACTGCGCTTCCACTGTGAGACATCTAGAGCGTATCACATTTAACCATAGCGTCTGTCAATCTAATATACTCGGTTCAAATGGACCTGGAGACGC
>JAGQQP010000709.1 GCA_020426085.1 Planctomycetaceae bacterium
AGCCATTGTGAATCTGCCGTTCCATGATATCGGTTACGTAAGCACGGTCTTCACAGGTATAGGGGTAAGGCCAGTAGTGGGCATGATGGTAGCGGTTCCAGAAATGCTGCTTCGGTCCGGTAGGACGAGGGTAAGGAGGCCAGAGCTCTCCGAACTTGTATTTCTGTCGAGAACCTACAGGTCGCGAGGCCCGTTCAGCCCATTTCGCTTCTTTGGAATTATCTTCCGAACAGGTGGTGCTGGACCACGGCCAACCCGCTTCTGCTGTCACGCCATTCATCAGGCTAACTGCAAAAATGATAAGTAGATACGATTGCACTTTGACGGCAGTAGGCATGCCATCTCCCCCCTGAGTATATTGTGCCGGAATCGCCAGATTCTGCACGAAAGATTGATTTGCGCAAGCCAGAACAGATCTCTGTTGCGACAGTCCTTTCTCAATTTATCGGCTGCAGGCAGGTCTGGTCCTGACGAGAAAAACGATTCTACCGGGAGAATAAGAGAGATAATTTATACCTCAAAATGCAGTTATATATTCCCCCCACGAACAATACTGTCCGCGAGACGACTGCCGCAAATCACACTTAAGAGACTCTTCCCGGTGAAGGAAATAGAGTGGGACCGGAAACACCTGCTTTGAAAAGAGTCTTAACAAACTGATCCTCCCTCTGAGGCTGCAGACGGGCGCTCGATTTTCGGTTGTCTGAGCCTGTTAAAGTACCGTCACTGCCACTACACTTTTGAGAACCGGGACAGACGCGCTCCTGCCTCTGGCATGTGTGTCGTAACAAGACCATTTCTATTTTTTCTCAAAACAGTTATCCTTAAGTAACTGAAAAGTAGATCCTGTAACTTTCAAATTTCCAGACTCAGTTTTCGGATCCTGTAACCGAAACGAATCGAGATCGAAATGGATGCGGTTGAGATACAAGTAAACGATTCCAGCGCCCGCTTCTCTGAACGAGACGCAGAGCAGATCGCGTCGGAACTGAATCTCACATCACAACAGATTCTGAATGTCATTGCGCTGCTGGATGAAGGAAACACCGTCCCCTTCATTACCCGCTATCGTAAAGAACGGACGGGCAATCTGGATGAAGTGCAGATCCGCGATATCCAGAAACGCGTGCAGTCCAAACGTCAGATCTGGGAACGCGCCTCAACCATCCTGCGATTGATCGAAGCACAGCAGCAGCTCACTCCCGAACTGAAAGCCGAGATCGAAAAAGCGGATACACTCAAGCGCCTGGAAGACCTGTATCGCCCGTATCGTCCCAAACGGACATCGCGTGCTGCGACCGCGCGGGAACACGGTTTTGAACCGCTGGCCAATGCGATCTGGGCCGGCGATGCCAGCATCGAAAATCTGACGAGCGCCGCACTGCAATACACCAAAGCGGAAGACGGTGCCCGCACGACCGAAGAGGTACTCAAAGGGGCCGCCGACATTCTGGTCGAAAAGATTGGCGAAGATCCCGACGTGCGCGAAATCTCGCGGAAGATCGCCTGGCGTTCCGGCAAGCTGACGGTTAACGCCACCAAAAAAGCAGAAGAGTCCGGGCAGGAATATCGCGATTACTTCAACTACTCGGAACAGGTGGTCAAAGTCCCCCACCATCGCACGATGGCATTGAACCGCGGCGAGAAATCGGGTGCACTGCGGGTTCGCTTCGAGTGGGCCGATGATTCCGCCTGTCTGTCGATCGCCCGTCACCTGAATCTCAACGGACATCGCTTCCATGAATTTCTGACCGAAGTCATCAACGATGCCCTCTCGCGACTGATCCAGCCCAGCCTCGATCGCGAAATCCGCCGCGAACTGACCGAGAAAGCAGAAAAGCATGCGGTTTCGGTCTTCGCGCAGAACCTGAAAAATCTGCTGCTGCAGCCTCCTCTGCAGGGCAAACGGATTCTGGCCATCGATCCCGGTTTAAGAACGGGCTGCAAGCTGGCGGTCCTCGATGAACTGGGCTACTGCGTCGCGACTGATCTGGTGTACGTGACCGGTTCGGCTGATAAAAAAGAATTCGCCCGCAAAAAACTGGCAGAGATCATGACCGAACATCAGTGCCAGCTGGTAGCGATCGGCAATGGAACCGCCTGTCGCGAAACCGAAGAGATCATCACGGAGATGATCGAACAGGATCTGCCCGAGGCCCGCTATCTGATTGTGAATGAAGCGGGTGCCAGCATCTATTCGGCGAGCCCGGTCGCACGCGAAGAATTTCCGGAACTGGACGCGACGATTCGCGGCACCATCTCGATTGGCCGCCGCCTGCAGGACCCGTTGAGTGAGCTGGTGAAAATCGATCCGCAGCATCTGGGTGTCGGCATGTATCAGCACGACGTCAATTCCAAGCGGCTCAAAGAATCCCTGGATGAAGTGATTGAATCGTGCGTGAACTATGTCGGCGTAAATCTGAATACCGCCAGTGCCTCGCTGCTGCGTCACGTGTCCGGCATGAATCAGTTAATCGCCCGTCGAATTACCGAATGGCGCGAAAAGCATGGTT
>JAGQQP010000710.1 GCA_020426085.1 Planctomycetaceae bacterium
ATCGCCTCCTCAGCCAGATCGAAATCACCAATCAATCGAATCAACGTCGCGAAGACCCGACGCGATTCGGCTCGGTAAACTTCGTCTACTTTCTCTCGAATTTCTGCAGAGGAAATCTCACTCATCTGACTTCTTCTTTGTTATCTCAGACAGCAACAGCGTCCTTGAGAATTTAATAGAATCGGCAAGTCAGTAAAGACGGACCGGAACTATTTTTCCTTGATGATCTTACTCAAGATCGGATGATTATCCCGAATGTGATAGGATAATGCTTTGCGAGCCGACCGCCAGTCCTTCCTGATCAATGCTGTCAGAATGTCGCGATGCTGCCTGACTGTTTCGATAGCGGTTTCCCGATCCTGATCTTCCCAGTCAAACAGGATATCATAGTACCTGCCCTGTCGCTGAAAAAAGTCCTTGACGTAATAATTGCCCGCTTTTTCGATCAGATATTCATGTAAAGAATTATCGATCTGCACGGCCTCTTTCTCAGACTTTGGAATAATATTGCCGTCCAGAATCTTCTGCAGATCTGCTTCTTTGAGATGAGGTTTCGCCAGCTCCAGCGCTTTCAGCTCCAGCAGTTCCCGGACTTCCAGAAAGGCCTGCATGTCTTCCTGGCGGAACGGTCGGAGTCGCCAGCCGCGCCGTGGAATATGATCCAGAATACCGGTCCCTGCCAGGCGATTTAAGATAATCCGCAGTGAAGAACGACTGATCTTGTATCGCCGCGCCGTCACTTCTTCGCGAATGTCAATCGGCTCCCCCTTCAGACTGAGCTTCACAAAATCGTTTGTGATCACTTCAAACATGTCTGCCGGCGGCTCAGGCAACTCGGAAGTCTGCCCCTGCTTGAGTGGCTTAATCTGCTCCTCATTGCGAACCAGTCTGCGGTTCGCACCTTTCTGTAACAGACCTTCCTCGACCAACTCTGCCAATGCGATTCGCACCGGTGAGAAACTGACCTGGTAATGCTCCGCCAGTGATTCGAGGGTCAACTGGGCCGGAAGTTCCTGACCGCTCCGCAAGCGAATTTCCAGGTCATTCTTGATGTAATTCTTAAGAGACATGACGCGATTCTGAGACCAACCGTCTTTAGCAGTGAAGTGTTTAAGATAAGGCGGAACCTGTAATACTGGAACGAAAGAATACGGGCTCTCCTTCAGATCCAGTTTACAAATCATGCTTTCGGTATGAAAGTCTACACCTTCATAAAAGCATAAATGCCAGTCTCAGAACACTGATCTCAGGTTCTCTTGTTTATACGCCCAGCTCTTCCCAGGGGCCGGTAATCGCGAAGGTCACGCCTGGATGCTGAATATTGACAAACAGCCATTCCCCATCCGGGCTGAAGCAGGCCCCCGCCCATTCACCATCGCTGAAATCGCCTGCCAGTGAACCGTGCTGACCTGGCTTCAACTGAATGTTATTCACGGCGACCGTCTTCAATTCCCCTTTACGCGACAGGGCATGCAGACGCAGAGGTTTCAGATCAGCGTCTTCACACAGGATCAGTCCGCCTCGGGGACTGACTGTTAAATTGTCGGGACTGTCGAGGATCTCATGACTCGGCGATTGAAACACGAGTTCCAATGTGTGATCCTTGGGTGAGTAGGACCAGACCTGCCCCAGCCCCGCTTCACCGCCGTTGGTGCAGTTAAAGTACACAACTCCATCGCCAAACCAGCAGCCTTCCAGGCGACCGAATGTGGTTGCCCCTTTTTCTTTTCCCTGTGAATAAACGCCGAGCCCGTCTTCTTTGCCCGGGGTATTGCGACGCAGGGGATCTTCAATATTAACCCACTCTGCTTCATAACGAATGCCGCGTCGGGCACCGGTCCGCAGATCGTCTTTGCCTTTGATCTTAATCATCTGCAGTCGGCCCCCTTTGGACAGAACTTCCGGTTCGTTCGGCAGGAAACGATAAAAGCCGGCAGTATCTCGGTCTTCAGTTTCGTAGATCGTTCCATCAGCGGGATCAATGGCCAGCGCTTCGTGAACGAAACGCCCCAAAGCCATCAATGGTTCCACAGAGGCCTTCCCTTCTGCGGGAACTTCGAAGACCCAGCCATGATGCTTTTCATGCTCGTACTGGACATCCCGGAAACTCTCTTTCGGGCCGATGACCGTTTCCTCACAAGAGAGCCAGGTTCCCCAGGGAGTCGGTCCGCCGGCACAGTTCTGCACGGTTCCCGCCAGACTCGTCCAGCTCCTCAACCACTTGCCGGATTTGACATTGAACTGCAGATTGGCACAACCACCGCCTGCTTTGGGATCGAAGGTTAATTCAGCGGGTCCAAAACTTTTCGAACCTTTAATCTCGTGATTACGGCAAATCGTCACCACATCGCCGGTCTGGGAAATCACACCCATCCCGTCATGGCCTTCTGGCGTAATCACACCATCAGACATCACGTCCCCCACCCAACCGTAAGACTGGTACCGAAACCCTTCGGGCAGTTTTAATAAAGGCAATCCGGTGGTTTCATCTCGAACCGGGCTGAG
>JAGQQP010000711.1 GCA_020426085.1 Planctomycetaceae bacterium
TGAGATCGATAAAATCAAAACTGAAACATTTGAGAGACTATTCAAAGAAATGCTCAAAGTAAGTGACTAATAATAATTTGAAGATAAAGCTAAATGATGCTGTCCCATTTCATAAGGCGTTGAGAATGTTCCACTTGAATATGTACTCGACTGGTTAGCAAACCCGGATTTTTCGGTCATTTTCCGACAGAATATGAAATTGATCGGAACAAACGCGCGTCTGCAGCGTCTTCTTTTTACTGGATCGTTGTCCCAGATTAAAAGGAGATGTGAAATGCTGCGACCACTGATGCTCGTATGTGCTATTACGTTATTTGCTCAGACCGCGTCGGCAATTACACTGCACATCGACATGACGCCAGAACTTGTCGGCGACAAAGGTGTCGTGATGAAAGAGCTCGATCAGAATACGACCCGCTTTATCATCCGCATCAGCACGCAGGGTGACCCGGCGGTCGTCGATCCGCGGTTTCCTTTCGTTCGCACAGGCACTCTCAAAGTCGCAGGAGCGCAGGGACCGATACTCCGGTGTCGCATTCAGCCTGTGGAATCAGGCCATGATCTGCTCTATACATTCGACCTGGAAAACGAACATGCGAAGCGTTCAACGTTTGTACTGGATGAGCGGGTCGCTGACGGACTGGTAGGTGGAGGCAAAGTGTACTCGTATCGGCTCATCGACTTCATCGATCCAGACCACCGTGCGAAAGAATTCCTGCAGAATCTCCGGCCTGTGAAACTCCCCCAAATCGATTTTTCCAGGCTGCCCCCGCCGACTGACCAGGACGCGCCGAAGTGATGTAAGCGATGATACAAAGTCAGTGACCGAAATGAGTTTTGTCAAACGTTCTCCTTTATAGGATCATATTCCACTCAAACCAGGCCTCGTCAGCAGGATCAACATTGACTTAACGGCTGCAGATCGCGTACTCTCCGTCGCTTAATTTTCCTGGAGATGATCATGCGCCTATCCTCGCGATATCTATGGGGGCTGCTTTTCCTGCTGGCGGGTTGTGCCTCTCTGGGGCCGCTGTCGCCGCTGGTTCCAGTTGAACGTGCGCTGGTTTATCAGCCTCGGCCATTTCCCGAATCAGATTCGCTTCCAGAGAATCTCCCCTTTGAAGATGCCTGGTTCGAAGCAGAGGATGGGACGCGGTTGCATGGCTGGTATCTGGGGCATCCGAAACCGCGTGCGGTGGCGCTGTTCTGTCACGGCAATACGGGAAACATCGTCAGTCGTAGCGAAACGTTAAAGATCCTGCAGGAACGTCATGGTCTTGCCGTCATGACGTTTGATTACCGGGGATACGGCAAGAGTGAAGGTAAGCCGAGCGAACGCGGGATTTTGCAGGATGCACGGGCGGCTCGCGCCTGGCTGGCCTCGCGTGCCGGCGTTGAGGAAACCGAGATCGTGCTCATGGGACGTTCCTTAGGGGGAGCGGTCGCCGTCGATCTGGCAGCAGAGGACGGTGCGCGGGGGCTGGTTCTGGCCAGCACTTTTTCATCACTTCCTGACGCGGCGGCGTATCATGTCCCCTGGATTTTGCCGAGCCTGAATATGACGCAGCGATTGAACTCAGCCGGGAAAATCGGGAACTATTCGGGACCCTTGCTGCAAAGTCATGGCGACAAAGATCAGTTGATCCCGATTGAACTGGGACGGAAACTCTTCGACGCAGCCGGGGAGCCAAAACAGTTCGTCGTCATTCCGGGAGCAGGGCATAACGATCCTCAACCGGAAGAGTACCGCCGCGTCTTCGACGAGTTCATCGCCTCACTGCCTCGTTCCGATTCTCACTAGAAGATAAATTGCATTATCACATTCCTGATTCTGAATACGTCAGTTGCAATTGAATTCTTACCTCGCAATCAGCGCGTAAAAAGTCATCTGTTCCTCATAGGTGCCACTGGGGTTGAAGTCGAGCAGAGTGGCGCGCAGGTCGGCTTCGAAGTCTGCTCGCTTTGTGCCCAGAACTGCGGGGGATGCGAAAGAGGTGGAATACAGGTTGCCCAGCAGATTGTCGAGAGTCCAGGTCTGCGGATGCTCGTGTTTGATTTCTTCGAGTTTAAAACCGGCGTCGATTAAGACCAGTTCGTGTGGAGCCGCGAGGTCGTTGTATTCACCGGAGCCGGCACGCCGTTTTTCGCCCAGCCAGCGTTTGACGACTTCGCGAACCAGTGGATGCCAGTCGGCGTTGCCGCTCCAGATGCTGGTGTAACCCATGATGGCCAGGGGCTGATGTGGTTGGAGCCAGCATTGGATGCGCGGCGCCATGACACGCCGCTCCATCCAATGGAAGGCGGCACCGATGGTCACCAGCTCGAACGAATCCGGTTCCACAGAGAACTGTTCGGCACTCTGATTGAGCCACTGAATGTTGCTGACCTGCTGCTCCCGTGCTTTCTGTTGGGCGGCGGCCAGCATCTCTGCATCAGGATCGACGGCTGTGACATCCTGGAATCGAGGCGCCAGACGGATGGCAAGTTCCCCCGTGCCACAAC
>JAGQQP010000712.1 GCA_020426085.1 Planctomycetaceae bacterium
TTCACAGCTGGATCCCAGATCTGAACCTGTGGTGAACCACGCAGATAGATGCCGCTGTCGCCGTCTTTTTTGATCTTCCAGTCGACCAGCATATCGAAGTTGCCGTAGTCTTTGGCGGTACACAGGCTCTTGCCTTTGCCGTCAAACACCAGCACACCGTCAACCACTTTCCAGTGTTCTTTCATTTCATCGTCGGCTTTTTTCTGTGCTTCGGCCAGCTCTTCGGGGCTCATCTTCGCCCGGGTTTTAGGACTGCCGACCAGTCCTTTCCAGCCATTCAGGTCTTTGCCGTTGAACAGCGCCTTGTAGCCTTCGGGAGGTTGATTGAGTTTGCCTTCTTCTGCTGCGGCAACATTGAGGGCAGAAACAGCCAGCAAAACAGCCAGCATCGTCGCGACATGTTTCATGGTAGTCATAGTCATTGCTTTCATTCTGATATCGGTCGGAAGACTTCCCGCACACAGCGTTGATTGCAGCGCCGGGAAGGACGGTACTCGTCAGGAATTTCTTAATTATCGAAAGGAATTCAGCCCACTTCAAGCCAGTCCCCCCTGATTTCGTCCCTTTCGCGTAAAGTCCCCTGCTTTCCCGGATGTCGATTTGCGATTGCCTTCCGCGGCGATTAGAATGAATTTGAGATTTTCACGACTTTCCTGCAATTGATTCCCGCCTGTTCCTCCAGTGAGAAAGCCACACCATGAATCGATGTCTGATTGGAATCTTCAGCCTGCTGCTGCTGTTCGTCTCCGTTGAATCCGTCTCCGCTGCCGCGAAGCAGAAAAATGTGATTGTGATCGTCGTCGATGACCAGGGTTTTCAGGCGGGCTGCTACGGAAACAAAGTGATCAAAACGCCGGGCATCGACATGCTGGCCGAATCGGGAACCCGTTTCTCCCGCGCTCACTGCACGACCGCCAGCTGCTCTGCCAGTCGCTCGGTGATTCTGACGGGCCTGTATAATCATGCCACCGGACATTACGGCCACGCACACAGTTACAATCACTTCAGCACCTACGCCACAGTCAGATCACTCCCCGTGATTTTGGGAGAAGCCGGCTACCGGACCTGTTCGATCGGCAAGTATCATGTGGCTCCCGAGTACGTGTACCAGTTTCAGGAATACAGCAACAAAGGCATTCAGGGGAATCGCAACTCCGTAGCGATGGCGGCCAACGCGAAAGCGTTCATCACCGCCGACGATGACCGCCCCTTCTTTCTCTACTACTGCAGCAGCGATCCACATCGTGGTGGCGGCCCCGACGGTTACTCCAACTTCAATGACGATCCCGACCACTATCCCGGCGTGACTCCGGTCAAATACAAACCCGAACAGATCGTAGTTCCCCCCTGGCTGCCCGATCATCAGGAAGTCAAGGAAGAGCTGGCGGAATACTACCAGGCCATTTCACGTCTCGATCAGGGTGTCGTTTCGCTGATCAACACACTCAAAGAAACCGGCCACTGGGAAGACACCCTCATCATGTTCCTCAGCGATAACGGTCCTCCGTTCCCTGGCGCGAAGACCAACCTGTATCAGCCGGGTATGAATCTGCCTTTAATCGTCCGCGATCCGACCGTCAAGAATCAGGGAATCGTCACTGACGCCCTGGTCACCTGGGCCGACCTGACGCCGACGATTCTGGATTACTGTGATGTCACGCCGAAGAAGGTTCCCAAACTGCGACCGGTCGAGAACAACGGCAAACGCGTCGAAGGAAAAGGCAAGCCGGTTCCCTACGAGTTCCACGGTCGCTCGTTCCTGGAGATCCTGGGGAAAGAACATGCGCCCGATTTCGATGAAAGCTATGCTTCACACACGTTCCACGAGATCACGATGTACTACCCGATGCGTGTGATTCTGAGCGGCAACTATAAATACATCTTCAATATCGCACACGAACTCCCCTACCCGTTTGCCTCCGATTTGTATCGGTCCCCCACCTGGCAGGGCGTGTTGAAACGGGGTGACAAGATGTACGGACAGCGGACCGTGTATTCCTACCTGCATCGTCCCCGGCACGAGCTGTACGATATCAAAGCCGACCCCTGGGAATCGAAGAATCTGGCATTCGAGCCGGAACATCAGGAGACCCTGACCAAAATGCAGGAGAAACTGAAAGCCTGGCAGGAAAAAACCAAAGATCCCTGGATTTTGAAGTGGGAATACGAGTAAGCCGACCAGAAAACGGGGAGATCAAAACGTCTCGACCCCGGTTTGAAGCTTGTATCACAGTGTGAGAGCCATTCCGGCGCAGGGTCATGCGTTTTAGCTGAAGATTAACGGCTGATTCGACAATCTTCGTACGGAATTATGGGAATTTAGACAAAGTTACTCGACGCAAGCGCGGGACGTGTCTATAATGCCCCCGTACGGTAACGATATTCACTTACTGTATTTAGGGCTTTTAAATATCTAAATAGTGTTTGAAACAGGCATTATTTGTATCTGAAACTGCTCTTAATCAGTCCTTTCAAGGACCCATAACGCGGGGTGGAG
>JAGQQP010000713.1 GCA_020426085.1 Planctomycetaceae bacterium
CCAGATCTTTTTTGTCCTGGTCGGTAAGATTCAGCTTCTTAACCTTTTCACTCAAATAAGGATTGGAGTCGCCTCCCTTATTGTAATGTTCGACGACTTCTTCGAGTGTCTTCAGAGAGCCATCGTGCATGTAAGGGGCACTGAATTCGACGTTTCGAATGGTCGGCGTTTTGAAAGCGCCTTTATCTTCTTCTTTCTTCGTAACCACATAACGTCCCAGATCTGGTTCTTTGGCAGACATGCCGATTCCCAGATTATGATATTTTTCATCAGCCAGGTTGGGCCCCAGGTGACAGGCGGCACAGTTGACCTTCTCACTGAAAAAGAGTTCGCGCCCCCGTTTGGCACTTTCTGACATCGGGTGTGCTTCAGCCAGCGACAGGGCAGCCGTATATTCTTCTTTAAAGTCTTCCAGATCTTCTTTATCCAGTTTGAGGAATGGACGTAACTGCTCGTAATAATCAAAGGGAGATGGGCCGGAGACCAGAGTGCGTTCGAAGGCGGCAATGGCTTTACCGATGTTGTCGATGTTGACTCCATCGTTAAAAATTTTATGGAATTGAAGTCGGTAGCCGGGGATCTCTTTAATCGATTTGACAACCGCTTCATGAGTATGTCCCATCTCAATCGGATTGGCAATCGGACCAACGCCTGTTCTTCCAGTGTGGCAGCACGACCGTCCCAGAACTGCGGGCCACTCAGAATCCGGTTGTAGCTGACGGGAGAGTTACGTCCCCCTTCGAGGTCTCTGATTCCGATGCCGAATTGGGTGTGCCTACCAAATCCTTCGTCGGGATGATGACAGCTCGCACAGCTGATGGTGTTATCTGCGGAGAGACGCGTATCGAAGTACAACTGTCGTCCCAGCTCGATTTTCGCGCGTGTGAGTGGATTTTCTTTGAGACCTACCATCTGAGCTGCCCCGGCGTTCAATCCCAGTGGCAATGTAATTTCCAGTACTTCATGGTTTGCAGGATCACTCAACCAGGCTTTGATCTCTTTTTCTGTCAAAGGACCTTTTCCAGGAATACCCGAAGTTAACTCAGCTGTTCCCAGCATGACTTTGTTTGATTTTTTGACAGTTTCTTTTTCTGCTGACAGAAGATGGTTCTGTGGAAGGGTGATGACCATCATTCCACAAAGGATGCTGAATTTGAGGATCGATTGACAATGTCGGAGGACCATAGGTTTCATTTGACTCTGTTCCTTTCGGGGATCGTCCCGGGATTATCTCACTAAATGATTCAGGTAATATGAAATGTTGTTTTCAGTTGAATGTGTTTGAAACGGAGTATTTCGGTTTCTTTTTACATCTGGTGGGATCGTGATGCGCTCATAATACAGGCGTGATACATAAAATTGTAAACATGCGAGAAGGCGATTTCAATTTGGAAAAGTGATCTCAATATCCAGAATTCAAAAAATATGGATATGACTTCCAAACAATTCTCAGGAAACTCCCGCCGGACTGGTTTGCAGCAGCACCATTTCCTTATATTTTCCGCCGGTTTCCATTAATGCTTCATGTGTGCCACTCTCGATAATGCGTCCCCCTTCAAAAACAATTATGCGACTGGCATGTGTAATGGTGCTCAGGCGGTGTGCAATTACAAAGCAGGTGCGATTCTGCATGAGTGTTGTGAGGCTGTCCTGAATGAGTCGTTCGCTTTCCGTATCCAGATTACTGGTGGCTTCATCGAGAATTAATATTTTGGGGTCTGCGAGAATGGCGCGGGCGATTGCCAGCCGTTGACGTTGTCCACCACTCAGTTTGACACCGCGTTCCCCGATGAGTGTCTGATAACCATTCGGTAACGCTCTGATAAATTCGTCGGCGTTCGCAATTTCAGCCGCGTATTGAATCTGTTCAATGGTCGCTTTGCGATCTCCGTATCCAATGTTATCAGCGATCGATCCATCAAACAGAAATACATCCTGTTCGACAACCCCGATGTGATTCCGGTAACTTTCCACATCGAGATCGATCAGATTTCGACCATCAAGCAGAACCCGTCCCGAAGTGGGATCATAAAAGCGGGCGACCAGATTGCAGAACGTTGTTTTACCGGCTCCACTGGGGCCGACCAGCGCGATGGTTTCACCCGGTGTAATATCGAGTGAGACCGCCTGCAATGCATATTGGGTTGAATTCGGATATTGAAAACTGACATTTTCAAACGTAATCTGTCCTTCAATCTCTGCTTTTGTGATGGTTCGCGCGGTAGCCGATTCCATCTCGCGCGGTTCAGCCAGTAGATCGAGGACGCGATCAAAGCCGGACAGGCTGTTCTGGAACTGGGCTGCACTTTGTGCGAGTACCGCGAGTGGGCCGAGCAGCATCAGCAGGTATGCCAGAAACATGACCAGGTCGCCGAGTGTTAACTGCCCCTGTAGAACCTGCCAGCCGCCGTATAACAGCAGGCAGGCGGAAGCGACAGGGATCAGTGTTTCCCAGACGATTTCGATAAAACTCGACCACCACCAGGCGTAAAGTT
>JAGQQP010000714.1 GCA_020426085.1 Planctomycetaceae bacterium
CTCGGCCTTGTTAAGCCTCTCAGCCGCATCGAGGGTCTGTTTTGAGAGTTGCGCAATCTCCTCCACGAGTTTTAACTGCTCCTGCGCTCCGAGCACATCATAATAACGCAGTCTGACATCATTGATGACACGCATCTGCTGAGCATCCAGCTGGAGTTCCGATGTCTGGATACCGTAGGTTTCAGTTGCCCGGGCTTTGTCCAGTTTGCCAGCGGTAATAAATGTCTGCTGCACTAGGATACCGTTTGATTGCGTATCGCCGTTACTGCTGGTTGTGGAGTTGACGTACCCCACGGTTGGGTTGGGATAGAGACCAACCTGAGTCCAGTTCCCCCGTTCTTTCTCGACCTCTGCCCGTTGCAGAGCCAGGGTGGGATTATTCGACAGTGCGATCTGCTCCAGTTCGCCCAGGCTCATCGTCCGGCTGGCTGGCGTCAAAGCATTTTCCTCAGGATCTGTTTCTGAGACATCCGGTCCTCCAGCCGGAGGGACAGGCGGTGGTGGAATTTTTCCCTCAAATGCTTCATGATAGGATGTCAAAGTCAACTTTTCCCGCGATTCGCCGGGTATGGTTCCTGCAGGTTCTCTGGCGTCGACTTCAGAAGCTGAGATAGCGACTTGTGCGGCCTGAGACTCACTCTGCTCGATGTCTGACAACTGCCTGTCTGGCTCAAATGAGTCAGTTTGTCGGGTAGCCATCTGCCCGCGATCTGAGGCACAGGAAGATAAAAGCAGAGCGGGGATCAGGACCAATTGGAACATCCTGGCTGAATGCGATCCGAGGGTACTGAATTTCATTAACATTTTCGGCAATCCATGCATCTCAGTTCTCCTGAACCTGATATATACGTCCCTGCCCCGCTTTGTCGACGGTCAGAGTCAACTCGATTTCATATCCAGTGCTCGAGCCCTCTCGCGAACGGAGAGGACTCGAGCCTGGCGACCAAAGAACAAACTTTCATTAAGCCGTTTTCAACAGATCCTGTTCGGAACCTGCCTGGATACGACCTTCAGAAAGACGTAGGGTTCTGCGGGCACACTCCGCAGCGGATAAATCATGCGTCACCATGATGATCGTGCGACCTTCCTCATTAAACTGACGCAGGAAAGCGAGAATCTGATCACGAGTCTCCGGATCTAGATTTCCTGTCGGTTCATCGGCGAGAATGATCGTAGGATCATTGGCCAGCATACGTGCCAGCGCGACACGCTGCTGCTGTCCGATACTGAGTTCACTCGGCTTATGGTGCAGGCGATCCTGCAGCCCCACCTGAGCCAGCAATTCTTCCGCCCGCTCTTGCCGCTCTGTTTTGAACTTTTGCGACAACATCATCGGGACCTGAACATTTTCGATTGCCGTCAGATAAGGGACCAGGTTGAATGTCTGGAAGACAAACCCGATTTTGTTCTGCCTGACTTCGGCACGCTGTTCAATCGGCAAATCATAAATTGACTCGTCGTCGAGCAGAATGCGTCCCTCGGAAGGAGCTGACATTGCCCCCAGCATGGAAAGCAGTGTTGTCTTACCACTCCCGCTGGGGCCGATGATCGCAGCGAACTCGCCTTGTGCGATCTCGATATCGGTCGTGTCCAGGGCAATCACTTCGTCCTGTTTTTTGCGATATACTTTTTTGACAGATTCCAACTTTAACATCTGGTTAGACCTCCTTGAAACAGAGACAGGGGTCGAGGCGGGATGCCTGACGCGCCGGAAAATAACTGGCGGCCAGTGTCACCAGTACCGCAACCGCAGCGGCAATGATTGCCAGACTGGGTACAGGAAATACCGAGACATCTGCAAATGCCGGTCCGAGGAAGACCGCTATCAGACTCCCCAGAACATATCCGCTGATCCCTCCGGCCAGACCGAGCAGTGCCGCCTTGGCCAGGAACAGTCGTGTCACAAATCGGGGTGTAGCCCCCAGGGCCATCAGGGTTCCGATCTCACGGCGGCGTTCCATGACATTCGCGAAGCTCGCGCTGGCCATGCTGACACCGCCGACGGCAACCAGAATCGCCAGGAACAGGTACGACAGATTGGTCATCATCCGGTTAATCGAAACCTGAGTTTCAACGACGTTGGCAATCGTAACTACCTTGGTATCGGGCAACAGCGACTGCAACTCCCCTACCAGGCCGTTGGCAACATCTTCACAGCAGCCCATGACCTCAATGATATTCACAACAGGGCCCGCCCCTGACAACCGCTGCACCGTGTGCAGGTGCGCAAACACCCGACTGTCATCGACTGTCCCCGTTGCAGGAAGCACGCTGAGCACATCAAACGTTTCCCCCAGAAGCTGGAGCTGATCGCCTTCTTTCAGCCCCTGACGGGCAGCAAAATCAGAGCCAAGCAGTACTTCCGATTTATTAAGATGCTGTAATGCCCGGCGTTCTGCCAGAGATTCAGGGGCATCCAGATTTTCATCGGCCACGTTAATCTTGGCTTTACAGCCTTCATGTTTCTTAAAAAGCATCCCTCCCCCCGAC
>JAGQQP010000715.1 GCA_020426085.1 Planctomycetaceae bacterium
GCTGCGGTAGTTGATGGCGACGTTGGCCCCTGCTTTGGCCATCTCGATTGCACAACCTCGTCCGATTCCCCGGGAAGCTCCTGTTACGAGCGCATTTCGCCCTTCCAGTTTCATGGTTTTATTTCCTTAGTCTGTTGTTCCATTAATGATAATTTGAATTGCACTTCAGAGACGATTCCTGCTGCAGAAACAACTTCGTTGCCTGAATTCTCTTCTGGAAGTGGCCAGTATGACGGAGTGTTTGTCTGCAATCATTCACTCGGGAAGCATCCAGAGTGAACAGGGCATGAGGCTCTTTGACGACTGAAAAACGAACTCATCCCTGGGGACGGTATCTCCGGAAACCGGTCTCTGAGCAAGAGGCTCCGATCACTTATTACTGTAAACAAGTGCGGCCTTAAAACAAAGAAAACCGAGGAGCATTCTCTGCTCCTCGGCAAAATCTTTCCATGTCTCAATCAATCGCAAATCTGTGTTGCAGGGGGGGATAAACCCTCTCAGGCAGAGAAACTGCTGCCGCAACCACAGGATTTAACGGCGTTGGGGTTATCGAAAGTGAACCCGCGTTTTTCGAGACTTTCGTAGTAGTCCAGGGTCGTACCGTCCAGATAGAGATCGCTCTTCTTATCGACGACTACTTTGATTCCGTGTTGCTCAGACATATTGTCTTTTTCTGCATCAACATCATCAACAAAGCGGAAATCATATTGGAATCCACTGCAACCACCAGAAACGATTCCGATTCTCAAGTGTGAACCCTCGGCGACGTTCTGGTCTTCCATATACCGCTTCAGTTCTTTGGAAGCATTTTCAGTAATTGTGACAGCCATGGAAATGTGTCTCCAGTTTTAAAAAATAGTTGGTAACCAAACCTTTGAATATTTGATATCGGCGAAAACAGGTCCCGAATCTCAAAAATGCTCCAGAAATCAGCGAGCCTGTGCACCATTCTTTCGCTGCTGGTATTATAGCAGGAACCAGATTTTTTCCGAGATGCATTTTAGGCTGGAGCGTATTGAATCTTACGCTTTCTTGTAAGTAACGGCATTATATCACTTTATTCTACTGTAAATCCAGCCGTTCTCAGTGGAATTTCCCTTAAACCAGGGGAGAACCTGTCGACATTTCGGGTATGTAGTAAGTGGACTGCTTTGTCCTGATTTCTACACGCTGGTGAACAGACTGTTTTGCACTCGCGGGGCTTCGACTCTAAAATAAAGTTTGCTCTAATTTTCGGACTCGACTTCCAGAGGACTTCTGCATGAATCAATCGCGTCAATTAATGCTGTTGAGCGAAATGGAACCTGGTCAGTTTGCTGACAGTTTTGTGTTACTGGTTTCCCGCGAACGTGCAACAACCCGCGATGGAAAGCCATATTTTCGCGTGCAGTTTCGTGATCATGCCCTCACGGCGACGGCCATGGTCTGGAGCGACACTCCCTGGTTTGACGACTGCGAAGCCAACTGGGCCGAGGGAGAGTTTTATAAAGTTCGTGCCCGCTATGATGAAAGCAAATACGGCCCTCAGCTGGAGATTGATCGAATTCGTTCAGTCAATGAGGATGATGCTGCAGACGGCTTCGATCCGGGCCTGTACTTTTCGCGCTCCCGCTTTTCGAGCGAAGAGATGTTCGCAGAGTTGACGGCAATCGCCAGTGAGCAGATTACTGAGCTGCCGCTGCAGAAACTGGTCCTGGACATTCTGGAGCAGTATCAAGATCAGATCAAAACGATCGCCGCCGCCAGCAAAAATCACCATGCGTTCACCGGTGGCTATCTGGAACATGTGTTGTCCATGACGAAAACGGCCTGTTTTCTGGCAGACAAATATCAGGCCTATTATCAGCAGATGCAGCCGCCCCTGAATAAATCACTGGTCGTGGCCGGTGCAATTCTGCACGATATCGGTAAACTGACGGAACTGGAATATCGCCCTCACGGGTCCCGTTATACTGCTGCGGGACGTCTGATCGGTCATATTCTGCTGGGCCGGGATCTGGTTCGCGAACATGCGACGCGGATTGAGGGTCTTAACCCTGAGACCCTGCTGCGACTGGAACATATGATCGTATCGCATCAGAATTTACCGGAGTGGGGCTCGCCGATTGCGCCGCATACACCGGAAGCATTACTGGTGCACTATGCGGACGACATCGACGCCAAATTTCATATGATGGCGACGACACTGGAAAATATCCTGCCTGGAAACGAAGATGAATTCTCGGGGCGCGACAATGCGCTCCGCCGCAGCATCTTTCTGGGGCTGAAAACTCCGGAATAAACTGACAGACAACAACCGAAACTGACTGAATCCAAATATAGAGAATAGAAGATCAACGATGAAATTTACGAAAATGCACGGCGCCGGCAACGATTATGTTTACGTCAACTGTTTTGAAGAGACGTTGCCTAAAGATATCGCCAGCGTGGCCATCGCGGTCAGTGATCGCCACACCGGTATTGGCTCCGATGGACTGATTCTGATC
>JAGQQP010000716.1 GCA_020426085.1 Planctomycetaceae bacterium
TAAAAGCAGCACGCCTCAGTCTCCAGAAAGCTTTAACAGTAGCTCGTAAGCTTGATTATACCAAATAATTTGATGCAGGTTTTGATGATCCCTTGCTAGATATATTTCGGGGACAAATTCAAGTGGGGGATATTGCAGGTGCCAGAGAAACACTGTCGTTTGCGCTGGAGATA
Organism: Planctomycetaceae bacterium; assembly: GCA_020426085.1. Taxonomy (GTDB): domain Bacteria; phylum Planctomycetota; class Planctomycetia; order Planctomycetales; family Planctomycetaceae; genus Gimesia. The sequence continues at coordinate 174 of JAGQQP010000716.1, forward strand.
TTGCCTGAAATCCGTCGGCAGCCTTATTTTTCATCTATTGAAGAACAATATACCAAGTGCCAGATTGTGGCATGTTATACAGAACTCGGAGATTTAAAAACGGCTCTACAAATCGCCAATATGGAAAAAAATAACGATTCCTTCTTTTCTAAAATCGGGGAAACACTGGGTCGCAAGGGAGATTTAACAACCGCTATGAAGTGGTGCCAGCAGTCTGTTCCGGACGCGATGAAAGCAAACGTGTTGATCTCAATAGTCAGGGGGGCGATCAAATCAAAAGGATGTGACTGTGATAATCCTTTTCAGAGAATCTGGGATAATGCCACGTGGGCGATTTAATGAGTTTCCCGGAACGTGTCATGGAAAGAGTTGTTTCAGGCAGCGGAAAATGAGTAAGCTTTCTGTAGATGCTACCCCGTAAAGTACGAAACGATATAAAATATTCAATGGATTGAACGAGTGACAGAGACGAACATGAAAGCGGTGGATGATGCGGTAGTGGATTTTCTGCGGGAGGATCAGTTGAGCCTGGGGATCGTCCTCGGACAGTTTTTGAAAACAATCTATCTCTCTGTCATTTTATCCTGCTGGATGTGCCTGCGACTCCTGGGCACTTTGCCCGGAATGATTGTGACAGCGCTGTTGATCGCGGGGCTTGTCTCGGGGGTGATTCCATTGCCCGCCGATGGAGTGGGGGCCTGGAAGGTGTTCAAAACGCTGCTGTTTGTGATTGGCGGCAGTGCCCTGCTGCTCTCACTGTTTGGACTGTTTGCGATACTGATTGTACCGCCCGTTGTTTTCGAGAAAGACCAGGTTGTCATTGGCAGCAGCCGCATTGCTGTGTCGGAGATCACCCGGCTGAAATTGTCTGAGTCGGCACGTTCGCGATTGCTTACCATCTGTTACGAGCAGAATGGCGTGATTACGGAAATGCCGATCAATCTGGTTCGGAACGAAGCGACGCAACGCAAACTGGACGTCTTGCAAGCCTGGTGTGCCACCCGGGAGATCAGTGTCGAAATGAGGTGAGTCTTAAGTTAATATTTCTACGATGATCTGCAGTAATCACACAAGGTACGAATAGGGTTTAACATGACGAGCACTGAATTCTGGTTAACACCTTTGATTTTGCTGCCTGGGGGTTGCGCTGCTGATTGTCTCGACGTCGGCCCGTTTTGGTCAGATTCATACCGAGTTTCATCATCTGCTCGATCATCCCGATGCTCATTCTCAAATTCTTTCCCGCAACCTGCAGCAGCGAGCCCGTCTGTTTCGCGATGCGCTCGCCAGTCTGTATATCAGCGTGGGACTGTTTTCGCTGGGGAGTCTACTGGGCGGTGTCGTGAATCTCTGGCGTCCGCAATCCCTCTGGTTCGTGGGTGGGCTGATTATCATTGGCATCGGTTGTGTTGTCTTTGCTTCCGTGCAACTGGTGCGTGAATCGTTGTTGAGCCTGAATGTGATTGACGAACACTTTGAACGAGTCGAGCGTGACTGCAAGCCGTAATCAGAGCCAGGCAGTAGTCAGAATCGAAAGAGTGAAACCGACTACAAAACCTTCAGAAATTGTTTGGCACCGCGAAATCGGAGTCCGTATAATCGGGGCATGACAAATCGCAGAACTTTCATCAAATCGGCAGCGGGGCTGGGTGCCTCGCTTTCACTGTTCACATCCTTCAAAGCGCGTGCGCAGGAGAGACCCGCTCCCCGCCGCCCTCTGATCCTCTGCAGCCGCGGCGAAGAGTGGGCCGAAAAGGTACTTCAGCCCGGCTGGGATGTGCTGGCAGCGGGAGGGGACATTCTCGATGCGGTCGAGAAGTCAGCCCAGGTGACCGAACTGGATCCGGAAGATCAGTCCGTCGGATATGGCGGACTTCCAAACGAAAACGGGGTCGTGCAACTCGATGCCTCGTTCATGGATGGCCGGACCCATAATTGCGGTTCGGTCGGGGCGCTGGAGAATATTAAGACGCCGTCCTCTGTGGCGCGACTGGTCATGGAGCGGACCGATCATATTCATCTGGTCGGCGAAGGCGCCCGCCAGTTTGCCCGGGCTCACGGTTTCAAGGAAGAGAATCTGCTCACCGATAAATCGCGCAAGATGTGGCTCCGCTGGAAGGAGAATCTGAGCGACAAGGATGACTGGCTGCCTCCCAAAGACGGGAACTACGATCTCGACAAACGGCCGACGGGGACGATCAATATTCTGGCACTGGACAGCAAGGGGGATCTGGCCGGCTGCACGACGACCTCGGGACTGTTCGGCAAGCTGCCGGGCCGGATCGGCGATTCCCCGATCATCGGTGCGGG
>JAGQQP010000717.1 GCA_020426085.1 Planctomycetaceae bacterium
TTCTACTTTAATTCAATCGAATAACCTGGATAGATCGCACTCCGTTAAAAAGTAATTCTTTTTCGGTTCCAGACGCCTTTTATAACGCGTTCTTGAATACACCACAGTCACACAGGAGATTAACCATGCTGCGAACATCACTTTTTTTCAGTACCGTAATTCTTGCATTACTTCCAACCGTTGTGCATTCTGCAGAAAAACCGAAATCACTTTTGGCAAATATTTCTGGATGGCAGTATCCCGACTCAAAGATACACGGTGCAAGTATAAGAGACGCGGCAACGGTCAACCCCAAGGGTGATAGAACCGTGCCTTCCAGTTACAGCAAGACAGTCCTCACGACGACAGATCCCATTGACAAAGTGTTTAAGTACTACAAATCAAAACTGGCTCAAAACGAGATGCCCATGCCAGGAAATGAACAGTCACAGGATTTAGTCGGAATCTCAGGGCGTTCAGTCATGTTCCACAGTGACTCAGAAGATCGCCCGGTGAAGATTCATATCATCTCAATTAACACCGCGCATACATCAACAACCCTTGTGATCAGCCGGGCAGAAGACGCCCCAAAGACACACATTGCCTGGTCACAATATGAGACATATGACCTGAATCCCACCAAAGACAAATCAGAATAATACGACACAGGCGAAACAAAACGTTGCATGGTATTTAAAACGAACATCCTGGAGAACATATGGCTATTTACACAACTTTCTTTCTCAGCGAACCTGAAGAATTACTCGCTGGTTTCCCTGGATGGAAGCTCCCCCTTCCCACACCGATAACCCGTCGGTCGTTCAATCCATTCCTGCGCGAAGAAACCTGGATCACGACACGCGAACCTGAATGGGACGACTTCGTTCCCGAGGACATGGAAATACCTGACTACCAGATCGTTGCTATCAATGGCGACTACGAGTCTTATCTCGAAAATAGAATTCCACCCTTCGTCCGATCGAAGCCACACTGGTGCGGAAAGAATCTCACATCCGTCGAAATAGAACCACTGGTTGCCTCTGCAATCGACGCTGATGGAATACGACTGGAATCCGCGCTTTACGCACATCCTTCACTCTGCGCGGGCATCGAACAGTTTCCTGATGAATTTTTAGCACAGATTAAGAACGTGGATGATATTTCATCACGATCCATAGCCGAAAAATGGGCGGCGCGGATGTCTACACCGGAATTTACGCATTCCGTGAACGGCGAGCGGCTGTACAATGATTGGAACGTCGAAGATACAATGGAAATACTTCAACCACTTGTGGATCTGGCAAAACAACAGACTGATGGGCAGTCGATGTTTTTACTCATGGAAGCCTAGCACAAACCGGTATGAAAAAGAGTTGCCTGCAGCGTCAGAAGTTTGAGTTCAGTTGGTCGGCATTTTACAGTCCAGATCCTGTAATTGTCATTGCCTCAGAATAGCTTACGAGTCTCATCTATGAGTAGAAAGCTCCCAGTTTTCAGACAACGTTCAGGGAAAATCAGAATGTTCCCCGGGATCCGATCTGTGAATGACTTGAAGACGACTGCCATGCAATCCATGTTCAATTCTTTCATCCTCGTTTGCATACTGACACAAAGTGTCTCTGCAGAGGAATGGAAATCAGCCGATGGCGTGATCTCCGTGACAGTGCCGGATCAGTCTCGCTTCGTGCAGACCGAGTCCCAGCCCCCTGCATCCATTATCTGGGCCTCAACTGATGAAACCCTGTCACTCATGGTTGCCGAAGTTCAAATCCCACCCAATATTCCGCTACGGCAATCCTCTCTGGAAGAAGGCATCACCGAAGAATTAGGAGGTCAGATTCTCGACTCGACCAGTGAGCTGCATAAAGGACACGAACTCTTCACGATCACTAACTCCAGTCAGATTTTTGAGCCGGAACTGATCATGACTCAAAAGATCATTGCCATAAACAACAAGGCGTACAAGCTCATGGCGATGGGTTTTGGTAAGGACGTACGCACGGATCCTGAAGCAGTCAAATTCCTGTCTTCTTTGAAGTTACACATCACAGAGCAAAAGAAAACTGAAAGCCCGCCAAACAGGGGGTCTGGATTGCGGGCGGCTAGAGAAGAAACCGAGATCACACCTGCTGATCTCATCTCCCAGAAACTGTGGGGCTTCGCTTTTCTCCTGTTGTTCATTTGCGGCCTCGCCAAACTGATTCTACGATCATCCAAACAGGAAAAGCCCACAGACAACAGTTCAACCTGAACCTGACGTTCGATGAACGAAAAGTAACAGCAACAAAAAAAGTAGCCCCGCTTTGGAAGACGGGAGCCACTCGAGACGAAGCCCTCGCATACTAGTAGATCAACGAGCCAGTCATATGTCAGGACTGTGTCGTCAAACCGAACACGCGATCCATATTCGCGGAGATCTCTTTCAACCGTGCCAGATCACCGCCGGCAACTTCCGCAGCAGCCCAGCCGGTGTATTTGATTTCGGCCAGTGCCTTGCGGA
>JAGQQP010000071.1 GCA_020426085.1 Planctomycetaceae bacterium
GTTGTGAGGGGAAGCTGTCAGCATTTCAGGTGGCCTTGTTCCAGGCAAACCATTTTGTGTGATTGCGACTCTACCTACGCTGGCATGATTGTTATAAGTGGAATACACCAGTTATAATTTACCTATTTTGTGCAAATTTCTTTGACATCGGTTCAGACTAGTTTTTAGCATCAAAGGCTGGAATTCTGTAAACAGTCAGGTTTTACGCGATTATGGAGAGTGTTCGAATGTTCCATTTCGAGTAAGTTGCTGGCAGAATTCAATGAACTGAATCAGAAAATTGACAACTAACAATACAACAAAGTGGCATTCAAGTTTGTTCTGAAATGAGAGAAGTGGGATGTGATTTCCTGCTCGAATTTCAGTAAAATGCCATGGCAAATTAGAGTTTATGGGAGACAGCAGATGTTACTGACATCTTGGGTTGAGTCGATGCGAGTTGCGTTCGAAAAAAGCCGGAAGGCAACTTTAAATCCTCGTCGCAGACTTCAGCTTCGAAGTGTTCCTTCCTCCGCCCGCCAGAAGGTGCAACGCCGCATTGCGATCGAGCAACTCGAAGATCGAACTCTTCTGACGTCGCTGATCATCAATCAACTCACCGCAGGGCTGGGAATGACGATTAACAACTCTATCCTGGACCCTGACTCGGATGGTTATTCGAATTACGATTCGATCATCTTTGAAGATCTGACAATCAACGCAGCTTCAGGGACCGGTGTTTCGATCGACCTGGATGGATTGCAATTCCAGAACGATGATCATACTGCAGACGTTCCCTTCTCGATTCTGTTTGATAACGTCACTGTTACTGCAGCTGCTGGCAGAGGAATCGACATTGAGCTGTCTGATTTGTCTGCAGCTTCCATCTCGATCGCCGTGGACAGTTCTACCATCACGGGCGCCGTCGGTAATGCCTTCAACCTCGATCTGACAGATATCACAATCAACGAATTCAACATCATCGATTCGACTCTCTCCGGGCAGTCTGGTGCTGGCGTCACTGTTGCGATGAGTAATGCAACACTCGAGGAGACCTCGATCAGACGTTCGACCATCGATGGCGTCTCCATTGATGTTGCCGATGGATCGGAACTGCTTCACACAACTCTGGCTGACAACACCATCTCCGGCACATCAGGAAACGATGGCGTCAGCGTCAATATCGTGGACTCCATTGCAGAAGAACTGCGTCTGACTAACAACAACAGCATTAAGGGTGTGAGTATCAATGTCGACGATACCGCCGCCGGAGGTGCTGCTTTACTGACAGAGTTGTTCATTCACTCAAATACCATCACCGGAAACACATCCGGCGCCGGTGTCAGTCTGAATTTGAATAACGTCGATCAGTTTGTCTCGATCACCGGAAACTCCATCACAGGTAACAGCGGTGACGGGATTGTCTTCAATCAGACTGACGGGGATCTGAGTGGTGAAATCGGCGATAACCTGATTTCCGGCAACACCGGTCACGGTATTTTCTTCACACCGTCAACTACAAATCCGGCTCCAACTGGCGCCTCTCCCGGTGTGCCCGCGAATCCCGGTGTTCCCGGTGGTCCGACAGACAGAATTGATTTCGCCGCTCCCCGCAGTGAAGTGCAGGTCGTCAGTTTTGCGGGTCCAGCCAATGGCGGGGCTTTTCAGCTGCAATACACGGACAACCGTGGTAATGTTTACACAACCGGTGATATTGATTTTACAGCGACAGCTGCTCAGGTGAAAGCAGCGCTGGTCGCATTAGGATCAGACATTCAGGTTGATGATATTCTCGTCAACGGGAATTTCGTCGATGGATACGAAATTGAGTTTATCAATGATCTGGCCTACCAGAATATCAATACATTAGAAGTAGTGAATTCTACTCTCACATTCAATACCCCCATTGTTTTTCTGTCACAGGATTCCTTTGATCAGCAGGAAAGTGAAGTCCAGACTCTGACGTTCAACTTCCCACCGACCTTTGGGTCTTACACCCTGTTTTTCCTGGGGCAGTCAACGACCCTGAGCTGGGATAGTGATGCGACTGCTGTGCAGGATGCCTTAAACGCCCTGGCAGCGAACTTATATCCCGCCATGCCCTTGGGTTTTGAGTTTGTGACAGTTGTCGATAATGGTACAGGATTTACGATCACAGTCGTTGATACTCACGAAAACCCGCTGGCTTATACTGATATTGACCAGATTATTCCGAATTCGACTGGCTTAAATTTTGACATCACCATTTCGGAACAGCAGGCTGGGTCAACAACATTAAACGAGCAGCAATTGCTCGAGTTCGATTATACGAATTTTCCAGGCGGTCAGCAGTTCATACTGACCCTGGGGGGGACCTCAACCGCACCAATCACCATTGGACCTAACAGTGCCACCACGATTGCCAACATTGATGCCGCACTGGAAGCTGCCGGATTTGGGACGACGGGAACTGATTTTACCGTTACCGGTAATTTTGCGAATGGTTTTGTGATCGAATTTACGGGTGATCTGGCATTAACAAATCAAGCATTGTTTCAGGTAACCCTGCCTCCTGGTATTACTATTACTCCGGATACTACAACAGAGGGATCGGGTCAGAATGAAATACAGGGAATTTATTTCCCCGCGCAACCCGGAGGGGGCGATTTTACGATCAGCCTCGATACCGAAACGACAGTTCCCCTGGCCTTCGATGCGACGGCTGCTGAAGTTCAGGCTGCCCTGGAAGCGCTGGCGAATATTGGTCCGGGAAATGTCCTGGTTACCAAATCGAGTTTTGGCAGCAGCTTCATATTCCTGGTTGAGTTTGTGGGTGCAAACAGCCTGAGACCTGCCGATTTTGTGAATAATCCCGCTGGAACAGCACTCACCGTCGATTTTTCAAATCTGATCGCGTCAGTCCCTTCCGTAACAACTGTGACAGAGGGAACCAGCCTGAATGAAGTTCAGGAAGTGGTTGTGAACGGAACCCCTTCTGCAGGGGATTTCAGACTTTCATTCGATGGAGTTGAAACGACTGGAGTCATCAATTTTGATGGTGATGCGAGTGATATCCTGGCTCAATTAAATACCATTCCCGTACTGAACGGTAATGTTCTGGTCCGGGGAGATGTTGCCAGCGGATTTGAAATCGAGTTTGTTGGTGATCTGACAAATGTGAATCCGCCACAAATCGCTGTGACTGCCTTCAATCTTACCGGTGCCACGTTGAACGTGAAAACCACCACCGTCGGTGGGTATCTTCGCGGTATCACGGGGAACACGATTACCGGTAACACCGGTGCCGGGATTGAAATCGATCTGGAGATGTACACCTCGTTCTATGGAGATATTTCGGGGAATACCATCAGCTCCAACAATACCCAGGGGATCAATCTGAACGCCGCCGATCCGACCACTCTGGTCAGCGTTGATTTCAGTCTGTCCGTCGAAGGTAATACAATGGACGGCAACCAGGGGGCAGCCATCGCTGTCAATATGGAAGATACGGCGACCGGTGACGTGAGTATTGTCGGAAATACGATTACCAATACACGCAATGATTTGAATGCAGCCACTCCCTATACCGGTGACGCGATCTACATTGACCTGTATGGAACAGACGTCAGCTTTGAAGCGTTCAACCAGTTACGTGACCTGATTATTGATGGTAACTATATCGGCACTGACGCAAACAGCACGAATGGTCTGGGGAACGCAGGTCATGGTATCGGGATTCATATCGAAGAATCGACTATCATCGACTACACACAGATTTCCCATAACGTCATTGTCGGCAACACCGGTGATGGGGTTAATTTCCATCGGGAAGATGACGCACGCGTGGGGCGTGCCGATGTCGATCCGATCGTAGGTGAAGAACGTGCCGTTAAAATTTTCAGCAACCAGATCACCCAAAACAGTGATGGTATTGATATCCTGGCCCAGAATGGTTCGCTGACCACTACCGATTTCGAAATCAAGGACAACGTACTGTCTAACAACCTGCGTGATGGTCTTAAATTTCACGCTGAAGCGGATGCCTTGATTTTCGCAGATGTCATCAATAACCAGATCAATTCCAACCAGATGAACGGGATTGAATCGACAAGTTATACCACAAGTTACTTTGGTACCGATCAACGCGATGTCGCTGGTACCTGGATGCAGAATACGATCAGCAATAACAGTCACCATGGTATCGACATTTCCGGCCGCATCGGAAACCATGAAATGCTGTTTATCGGTCTGAATGGTGTCGATCCTGTGACCGGTCAGGATCGGGGTAACCTGATCAGCGGCAATGGTCGAGACGGTATCCAGATTGCCGCATTGATTGACCGGGTTGATGGTCGAGTGAGAATCGCGAATAACCAGATTCTCAGCAACGCAACAGGCGGTGTGGAACTGACTGGAGCTGGTCTGCAGTCTGCAATTGATAACAACCTGATTGCCCAGAACAACGGCAAAGGGATCGACATCAATTCCAATGAACAGACCTCATTCATTCGTGGAAACATCATTACGGAAAACGCCTCCGATGGTCTGGAAGTTCTCAGTGCCAATCGAATTTCTCATTCTGAGGACAACTTCACCTGGACAGTCACGCGAAATGTCCAGCCTGTCACGAGTGTAACTGCCATTGGGAACTTCATTGATAATAACGGTGGTCGTGGTGTGGACCTGCAGACAGAAGATACAGCCAATTCGGACTTCATCTTTGGTGATGGAACCGAGGCTGGTGCAAACCGTATTGTTTCCAATGGTCTGGAAGGCTTCTACGTTGTGACAACTGCCTCTGTGGGGCAGGATCAGGATGCTGCCAGTACTGCGACACTGGATGCCACGGGTAGTGTCACCAACTCCAATGCCGACATGGTTCTGCAGATCAATACCAACTACATCCAGGACAACGGGGTCAACAGCAATTTCACGACCAATGGTCTGATTCTGCGAATTGGTACCATGAATTCAATGTGGGGGGGAGGATCATTTACCTCGTCAACACAAGAACCGACATCAGCGGCGGGGGTTGGCCGTGAAGATGCCAGTGACAGTTCCAACGGCCGTTCTAATGTGATGGTGACCGGAAACGTCTTTGAAGGGAACTACGGGGAAGACGTCTTCATTGAGTCATTTGTCTCAACCGTTGATCCCAATGTGACTGCCGACGTCTGGACGTCTCCCGCGTCGAATCCAAACTTCCGCGTTTTATCCTCTTATCAGCGTGATCCACTGGCAAGACTGAACCTGTATTTTGAAGAGAATACCGGTAACGGTCTGGATGTGACCAATTTCGGGGCATATTACGATACGTCTGAAGGTACATTTAAATCACGTCTGAATAATTATACTGCACCTGTTCCTGACGGACCTTTTACTTCTGCCACTCGACGCCGTAACGCACAACGTATCGCGTCGCGTGCCGGTTATAATCCGACAACCGAAGCTTCTCCGAATGGTCCTCCAGATACAGGCAACGTGATTGGTGCCAGTATTGACCCGGCGTCAGGACGGATTCTCATTCAATCCGACGACGTGAGTGCACTGGCGAACGGTTATGCTATTGAAATTACCCGTTCTTTACGGGCGTCACAGAACTTTGATGCAAGTCCGATCTATGGTCTGTTTACTGTTGCTGATATCGATTATAACGCGAATACTTTCACCCTGGTGAGTACTGAAGGTTTTGATCTGACCGGCTATTCGACAACCGGTGTCTGGTCTACAAATGAGAATACTCTATCGTTTGTGTACGATGGGGTCGGTGTCAGTACATTCCGCGTCAACCAGACTTTTTTCAATAACTCTTTTGACAGTGCTTCGTCAACCTTTACGACATCTGTCGTGCTGGGCAATCTCACCGGTGAAAATAACTTTGCCTGGGATTTCTGGAGCCCCGATGCTGACACCTTCCTGGTGCCTGTTGTCAGTACGTTCCTGACAGCCGATATCTCTGTAGCTGTACCTGATCCCACTAATGATACCAATGTTGGTGATTTTATCATCTCCTTCACCGAAGATGTGGCCAATGTTGATTTTACTGACTTTGCCCTGTTCCATGATAATGTTGATATAAGCGGCCTGTTAACTTCTCTCATGTTTTCTCAAATCGATCTGCGGACTTTCAGGTTGAATATTGATTCGATTCTTGGCACTGAAGGAGATGGCGAGTATGAACTGCGACTGATCAATGATGGTACGATTTCAGACGCCAAGTATCTTTCTCCAACGTCGAATCCCCGAAATTTCCTGATGTTTGGCGATATCGAACGGTTCACCGTCGATACATCAGATCCGACAGTCACGATTGACAATGTATCTCCCGATCCTCGTAGTGCCGCAGTGGGAGAACTGATTATTAACTTCTCCGAGGATGTAACAGGTGTTGACCTGGGTGATTTCACCCTGACCGGTCCCAATGGTGCTGTCAATCTCGCTGCAACTCCTGCGACTTTGACACAGGTGACCGGCAGCCAGTTTGTCCTCGATCTCAGTAAAGTAACGAGCCTGTCAGGAACGTATACCCTGACGATCAATACCACTGTATCGTCATCAATCGTCGATTCCGCCGGTAATGCACTGACTGCTGCAGGCAGTAAAGCCAGCGAAACCTGGGTCAATGATACACTCGCTCCCATTGGTACTTTTCAGGCTGTGGCTGATGGGACGGTAACGTCAGTCGATTTCGATTTCGATTTCCTGGAAACTGTTACGGGTGTCGATGCTTCAGATTTTGAACTTTACAGAAATGGTTCACTTGTCTCCGGGGGAGTTTTGAGTGTTACCGGAGCTGGAGGGAGCTATACCGTCAATCTGGATGGGTCTCTCACCAGCCAGACTGGCGTTTATACGCTCGTCTTCCTGTCAGAAGAATCTGGTGTTACGGACGCATCAGGCAATGCTGCTGCCAGTTCATCCGATGCGAAGTGGAACAACGGTACAGACTTTACGGCTCCCACCGCCGGGATTGAAGATGTATCGCCAGACGGTACCTCATTGGATCTTGATGATATCCTGAATGATGTCATTGAAATCAAAGTAGCGATCAACTTCTCTGAGCCTGTTTCAGGAGTCAATGACAATGATGGAGTCAAATACACAAATTTCGTATTGAATTACGATGATGGTACTACCAATCAGGACTATGATGTACTCGTCGGTACTCTGACTGATGGAAATGGTCAAGTCATTGGTGTTACTCCGCTTTCCTCTTACCTCCTTGACTTGAGCTCAGTGATCGATTTTTACAATTCAGATGCAGATCCAAATAACGATTTAGGCGATGGTCTATACACGCTGAAGCTGCTTGGTGGTACCGGAACAATTACCGATGTTGCAGGAAATGTCTTCACCTCAGGTGCGACAGACACCTTCCGGATTGGTGATCCTGTGCTGCAGGCTTCGATTCAGGATATTCCGCCTGTGGTCCATACCAACGTGGGGAATGTATCGATCAGCTTTGATGATGGAATCACCTCTGTTTTTACGGATGGTGTGACACTCGATGATTTCCGGTTGACACTCAATGGGCAGGCCCTCGATCTGGCGGCTGCTGGCGTCACGCTTACGCCTGCCGGTACTGCCTCAACCTTTACCCTTGATTTATCGATGATCACTCAGGTGGCTGGCTCTTATGAACTGACACTGATTGCTGCAGGTTCAGGAATCACAGGTGGTGGTAATGCACTGCTGACAGATGCATCCGTTTCCTGGATTAATAGTTCCACCATTGATTTGACTGGGATTGATCCTGCTAACGTTGACCGTGTAGATGATGTTGCCGGTGATGGAATCGTCGGTGACGGCAGTGACGCCACAGTCACATTGCGTGCAGCCATCCAGGAAGCGAATGCCCTGGTTGGTTCAAACACGATCGAACTGGCTGCGGGTACCTACCTGCTGGGTATTGCTGGCATCGACGAAGATCAGTCTGCGACCGGTGACCTGGATATTCGAGACAACCTGACGATTCGCGGTCAAGGAGTCGGTGTCACCATTATCGATGGTGGTGCCCTGGATCGTATCTTCCAGATCTTTGCCGGAATCACTTTGAATCTGGAAAACCTGACGATCACCAATGGTTTCCTGACGGGCAGCGATGATGGTGCCGGTATCCGCAACAGTGGTACCACCACCCTAACGAATGTGGAAGTCACAGATAACCACGCAGAAGACAGTGCCGGTGGTATTAACAACAGTGGATTGATCGTGATCGTTGACAGTACGATTTCCAATAACACCGCTGGTGGAAGTGGCGGTGCCTTGCGAAATACAGGAACTATGCAGATTTCACGCAGCACGATCAGTGGAAACACCACAGCCCGTGATGGTGGGGCGTTGTTCAATGCCGGAGCCGGAACTGCAACTATTTCGAACACGACTTTCTCAGGTAACTCTTCCGATCGAAGTGGTGGTGCGATCCGCAATACTGCGACCCTGACTGCGATCAACAACACGATGACTCTGAACGATGCCGGAACAACCGGTGGAGCTATCTCCAACAGTGGAACTGCCACCATTCAGAATAACCTTGTGATTGGAAATACTGCGACCACAAACCCTGAACTCGATGGTGCCTTCAGCAGTCTCGATGGAAACCTGATCGGACTGGTTGGGTCTGCAACCGGCTTCGGATTTGGCGATATCATCGATGTCGCGGATCCTACACCAGTTCTGGATCTGAACCTGGCAGACAACGGTGGTCCCACTCTGACTCACGCCTTGCTGCTGGGTAGTATCGCCATCGATGCTGGTATCAACGCCAATACAGATGCTCTGGAACAACGGGGATCAGCCCGTATTCTGGGGTCAAACGTTGATATCGGGGCTGTCGAATATGGTGCCTTCTTCGTGAACAGTACTCTGGATACTGTCGATGCCAATCCCGGTGATGGTATTGCCGCCGATGCTAACGGAAATCTCACCCTGCGTGCTGCAATCATGGAAGCCAATGCCCTGGCTGGTGATTCTGTCATCATCCTCGGGGCAGGAACTTATGACCTGACTTTATTCGGGTCAGGCGAAAACTTATCTGCGACAGGCGACCTGGATATCACTGACACTACGGGCAGCCTGACGATTCTCGGTGCCGGTATTGGTCAGACCATTATTACTGCCGCCGGACTGGTCAGTGAAAATGACCGTGTCTTCGATATCCGTTCCGGTGCTGATCTCACACTGCAGGGCGTGACGATTACCGGCGGTAATGTGATTGGTGGAAGCGGCGGTGGTATCCGCAATGTGGGTACTCTGACGCTGGTCAACTCACTGGTAGATGGTAATGCCGCTGAAATTGATGGTGGTGGTATCCTGAATGGCGAACTTGGTCTGCAGGGGACTTTGATTCTGAATAACACCGATGTCACTAATAACAGTGCCGTCGATGGTGGTGGTATCTTCAATAATGATCAATCTCAACTGACGATTGTCGACTCTGAAATTTCAGGCAATACTGCTTCCAGTGATGGTGGTGGTATCTTTAACGACCTGCAGGCGAGCATCGATATCCTGCGGAGTTCAATCTCGAGTAATACCTCCACAGAAGATGGTGGCGGTATCTACAACAATGATCTGGCAAGCCTGACGATCACTGACAGTAAAGTGAATAATAACTCGGCTGACCAGGGCGGTGGTATCTTCAACGAAGAGGCTGCTTCCCTGACGATCACCCGCACTACGGTCTCTGGTAATACTGCATCCCAGGATGGTGGTGGTATCTACAATGATGAAGGCGTGGTCGCATTGACTACCGTTTCCATTCTGACAAACACTGCTGCTGGAGACGGCGGTGGTTTGTATAACGCATCCGCAGGTCAGATCACCATTACGAATGGTATGTTTGATGATAACACTGCAGACCGCGACGGGGGAGCAATTGCCAACTTCGGGATCAGCCTGTCACTCGACGGGACAATTATCCGAGACAGCATTGCCGTAAGAAACGGTGGTGGCCTGTTTAACGATCAGGAAGAAGGAACAGTCAGTCTCCTGAATACCTCATTTCTGAACAACGAGGCTGTTTCCGGTGGTGCCATCTATAACCAGGAACTGGGAGACATCACCCTGGATCTGTCTGGTTTGTTGAATAATACAGCCAGTGCAAACGGTGGTGCTATCTTTAACACGGCAGACGCTACGGTTACCGTACAGCGGACTACTGTTGATGGAAACTCTGCGTTATACGGAGCCGGGATTTACAACGACGATGCGGCACAGTTAAACCTGGTTAACAGTACTGTTTCTAATAACATTGCAGCCAACGACGGCGGCGGCTTGTTCAACAACTCACTGGTGCTTGCCAACATCGAGAATGCAACGATTTCCGGGAACGAAGCTCTCAATGGTGCCGGGATTTACAATACAGAAGAAGGCGCGATGGAAATCACCAACGCGACCGTCTTCAACAATGCTGCAACATCCGGTGGTGGTATCTTTAATGAAACCGATGGATTTGTCAGTGTGGTAAATACCATTATCGCTGGGAATTCAGCGACAGTAGTAAGCTCAGACCTCATGGGGGTATTCAGTTCTAATGGAAACAACCTGATCGGGGATCAGGCTGGTTCAACTGGCTTTACTAATGGTGTTAAAAGCGATCAGGTCAATGTCAGCCCGGGTCTCGGGGCACTGCAGGATAATGGCGGTTCGACTTATACTCATGAACTGCTGGCTGGAAGTCTGGCCCGTGATGCTGGAAACAATTTCTATGCTCCGACGGGCGATCAACGAGGTTTTGCCCGTTTGTTCGATGGTGACGGAAATGGATCTTTGATTGTTGACATCGGGGCATTTGAATCTGGTTACATTGTTACCAGTTTTGAAGACTCGGTCGATGCCGTTCCCGGTGATGGAGTCAGTGTTGACTCTAAGGGACGCAGCACGCTGCGTGCAGCAATTATCGAAGCCAACGCCCGTACTGGTGCCGACACCATTCTGTTGGGAACCGGTACTTATACACTGTCACTGTTCGGGCTGAGTGAAGACGGTGCGCTGACAGGTGACCTTGATATTACAGATGACTTGACCATTATCGGTGCAGGATCTGATAAAACCTTTATCGATGCCGACACCCTGGATCGTATCTTCCAGATCTTTGCCAACGTCAATGTTTCGATTCGCGGCGTGACGCTGGTGAATGGAAATGTCACACGTGTGGAAGATGGTGGGGCAATTCTGAACTTTGGTAACCTGACATTGGAAGATGTGACGATTGAGAGCAGTCTTGCCAACCGTGGTGGTGCCTTGTTCAATAATGGGACCGTCACTATGACGGACAGCTACTTCCATAACAATACCGCGATTGCTGACGGGGGAGCCATCTTCAACAGCGATTATGGTACCTTGTCCATCGATCTGAGTACCATTTACGGCAACGATGCTGAAAATGGTGGTGGTATCTACAACTCCACAGGGGGGACTCTGGCAGTCAACGGCACGACAATCGACGGCAATACGGCAACGGTTGCCGGTGGCGGTGTCTTCATCTCG
>JAGQQP010000718.1 GCA_020426085.1 Planctomycetaceae bacterium
GATAACCAGAGCTGGGTCGGCGCGGGATGCTACGGTTCGACGGGCGTGATGGCTGAGTGGCAGACGTTCGCCCAGAACCAGCGGCGACTGGGTGTGACGGATCCGAAGCTGGTATGTATCGACATCCAGCCTTACGGTTCGTCACAGGCTCCGGAGCGCGACGACATCCTGAACATCGGCGGCTTCAGTGACGCGGTGTTCAACGTGGTGACGTCGTTCCTGGGCAACAGCGCCAGCCGCTTCGTTGCAGAAGTTGAGTCGATCGAAGTCTGATCGACCCGGTAGTTATCAGGGACGCCCCTGGTCTGAGTTTTCGGGCCAGGGGTATTTTTGTTTCAGGCAAATAGGCGGAAACGGTGCACGCTGCTCTGGAAATGGGGGGGAGCAGTTCGTTAAGATACAATATTGGACAAAAAGGTAGTATTTAAGGCCTGTGCTTTTGAGGGAGATCACGGGGAGAATTTCCCCGGAGCCGTTTCAGTTGAGAACGAAGCTGAAGGAAGAATAATGAGCGCGATGATGAAAACGAATTCTGTTGTTTCGATCTGTGTGTTGTCCCTGGGGCTGGTTTCGTTTGCCGGACCGCCAGAGAGTGGTGAGCAAGAGGGGAAAAAACCTGCCACGAATACCAGTGAGGAAAAACAGCTTGTGCTGTCCCTCCCGGAGGCACGTGAGCGGGCGAAGCTGGCTCACAATTTTTACTCGGCCACACTTGATGCCATGCACCGCAGTTATTTTACCAATTCGACAGCCCCCGTTCCTGCGCGGGTGATGGAGAAGATGTTTGACGAAGTGGAGCGCGAGGAAAATATCAAAGCCCGGTGGATCGCCGTCAATGCCAGGGCTATGAGTATCGATCATGAGCCGAAAACGGATTTCGAAAAACAGGCTGCCCAGCAAATCGCAGCGGGAAAAGATGCATACGAACGTGTTGAGAACGGCGTGTATCAGCGGGCCGGCGCGATTTCATTAATGAACCATGGGTGCTTAACCTGTCACTTCGGGTTCGGGAAAAGGGTTACCAAAGATCGATTTGCAGGATTGATCATTTCCATACCAGTCAAAGAAAAAGTAAAATGAGTTGGATCAGGTACTAGGTGGATCAGGGCATTTGGTGAGAGGGCCGTTGTTCCCTTTGATTTTCACCCTGGGAAATAAAATGCGATCAGTTCCTGTTCTGCCACCAATCAAAGGCTTCCAACAGCTTTTCTGTCCATTGACGCGGTTTTGCTGTTTATGAACAAAGACAGACTGAACCTGGTGCTCACTGCGGTTGGCGTGTTGGCCGTCATTGCGGGTTGCAGAGACGATTCCGGCGATTCAAATCGTGGCTTCCGCCGACAGTCAGATTCTCAATCAGGCCGAACGCTGGTTTAACCTGGCACGGGTTACTATCGAGACGCGGATTCCCGATGCATGGATCGTGGATCTGTCGGGAGAGTGAGTGCCGAAAGCTCAATCAACAGTAAGCAGGGCCAGACTGTATCTAAGAAGCTGACCCTGATTTCAGTCTGTCATGCGACCTCGGGTATCCCGGTGTGTTCTGCCGGGCGCGGGGCGGAGCTGGGCCAGAAAAAACGACGCTGATCTGCCGGGATGGGAACATCGTTGATGCTTGCTTCGCGGCGGCGCATTAAACCTTCTTCATCAAATTCCCAGAGTTCGTTGCCATAAGCGCGAAACCATTGGCCTGTCTCATCGTGATATTCGTATTGAAAGCGGACGCCGATACGATTTTCGGAATAACTCCAGAGTGCTTTGACGAGCCGATAATCGAGTTCCCGCTCCCATTTGCCGGCGAGGAATTTCCGGATCTGGTCACGTCCCTGCAGGAACTGGTCCCGGTTGCGCCATTCTGAATTCGGGGAATAGGACAGGGAGACTTTCTCCGGATCCCGGCTGTTCCAGGCATCTTCTGCAGCACGGACTTTCGCGGTGGCAGTTTCGAGTGTAAACGGTGGCTTGAGGGCGGACATGAGATTCTCCTTTGTTGGTTTGGATCTGAATAATACAGACAGGTCTGTATATGACATGATAAAAAAGAAAGAGCATGACTTCATTCAAAAACGTAAAGAGTTGGTTCTACGTAGTACTTCAATTTTTAACTAAAATACCATAAGATGCTCAACCGGGGCTAATGCCCTGCGGCTAATATGTCCTTTCTGCAGTCGAGCGTCTGAATAACAAAAATATACCGATCTGTCTATTTAATGTCAAGTGGATTTTGATTGGATCATCGCTGAATTTTCGATATCCCTGCGATATTTAATTACGGTCCCCCGAAGGCCTGGTCGTCTTCGCGGATGTTTTCCAGTGCGCGGTCGACGATGCGGCGGAACTGCAGTTCCAGTTCGTCGACGTTGCGTTTGTCCTGGGGAAGCATCATCCAGCACAGCTGCAGTGCCTGTCGCACCGACTGGTCCACTTGCGCGGGGCTGAAGAGGTCGCGCATTTTATCGAACGACTCTTCGTCGTC
>JAGQQP010000719.1 GCA_020426085.1 Planctomycetaceae bacterium
TCGCGATGTCGCGACCGCTGCCGACGCAGTTCGCCGAATGCTAGGGGTGACGTTTCAATCTCCAAGCCTTGATCGCAAACTGACCGTGCTCGAGAATCTGCGGCATCAGGGACACCTCTACGGACTGCGTGGAACTGATCTCGAAACCCGAATCAGAACATCTCTGGAGCGGTTCGGTGTCGCGGACCGGATGAAGCAGATCGTGCAGACATTGTCTGGAGGGCTGCAGCGGCGAGTGGAAATTGCCAAGGGGTTATTGCACGACCCCCGAGTCCTGTTGCTGGATGAACCGAGTACCGGCCTTGATCCAGGCGCACGACAGGAGATGTGGGGGCATCTCGAACTGCTCCGCCGTGAGACGGGAGTAACAATTCTTGTGACGACGCATCTGATGGACGAAGCAGAGCGTTGTGATGCATTGGCGATCATCGATCGGGGGAAGATCGTCGCCGAGGGAGTTCCACACGAGCTGCGATCTTCGATTGGTGGAGATTGTTTGACGATTCAATCCCGAGAACCACAAATACTGGCCGAGAAACTCAAGTCGGAATTTGGCATCGAAGTACAGCAACTGGGAGAGAGCCTGCGGCTGGAACAGGAGCAGGGGCATCTCCTGGTTGGAAAACTGATGGATCGATTCAGTGAAGAGATCCAGTCGATCTCCCTGGGAAAACCGACATTGGAGGATGTGTTTCTGGTCCGGACCGGTCATCGATTTGAACAGGAGGAAGCATGAGCGAGTCGATGACGGCTTCTCAGGGAGCCTGGAGGATCGAGTGGGGAGCCGTCCGGACGTTGATGGTTCGGGAATTGATCCGGTTCTTCCGACAGCGGACGCGAGTTGTCGGAGCGCTTGTGCAACCGATCCTGTTCTGGATTCTGTTCGGAGCCGGGCTGCGAGGTTCGTTCAAAGCCCCTGAATGGGCCACGGCAGGCATGACCTACCAGGAATATTTCTTCCCGGGTGTTGCCGTCATGATCCTGATGTTCACGGCGATCTTTTCGACGATCTCGATCATCGAAGACCGCAAGGAAGGCTTCCTGCAGGGTGTGCTGGTCTCACCGGTTCCCCGCTCGTCCATCGTACTGGGGAAACTGCTCGGCGGGACGATTCTGGCCGTTTTACAAGCTGTCCTGTTTCTTCTGCTGGGTCCCCTGTTAAAAATTGTCGGATTGGCGCCGGACTTCAATACCGGAGTTACACTGGCCGGTTTCATTCCCCTGCTGCTGTTTCTGTTCCTGCTGGGTTTCAGCCTGACTGCGCTCGGCTATCTGATCGCCTGGCCGATGGAGTCAACACAAGGGTTTCACGCCATCATGTCAGTCTTTCTGATGCCGATGTGGCTGCTTTCCGGTTCGTTTTTCCCGGCGGGAGATTCCGGCTGGCTTTTCTGGATCATCCGCGCCAATCCCCTGACGTATGGCGTGACCGGTTTGCGGCGTCTGCTCTCTTCCGGACCGGCTCTCCCCAGTGCGCCGGGCAATCCCTCAATGATTGTCTGCCTGACCGTCACTGCGGTGGCCTGTATAATATATGTAACGATTGCGATCTGGATGACCCGTCAGCGGGCCACTCGCAATGCCAGATAAGTCACAACCAGATAAATACACTCTTTTCAATTGTAAACAAAAGAATTCAAAATGACTGAGACTAAACGAACCCGCCGCATTCCCCTGATTCTGATTATCATGCTCTGGGTCCTCGTCGCCGTGAGTGCGTTCGCCACCTGGAAACTGAAAACACAGCACGACCTTGCATTGGAACAGATCAAGGCCACTGAAGCCGCTCAGAAAAAAGCGGCTGAAGAAACGAAAGAGACTGAGATCGAGGGAGTAACGATCAAAACTCCGATCTGGCCGGAAGAAGGTATCGAAGATTTTTCCCTCACCGAACGCAGCGGGAAAACCGTGACGAAGGAAGACCTGCTGGGAAAACCCTGGGTCGCCTGCTTCGTCTTCACCCGCTGTGCCGGCCCCTGCCCGCGGGTTTCCGGCCAGTTCTATCAGTTGCAGAAAGATCTGAAAGACCAGGACTTCCGCCTGGTGACCTTCACCGTCGATCCGAAAAACGACACTCCCGATGTTTTATCCCGTTATGCGGAGTCAGTCGGCGCAGACCCGGAAAAGTGGCTGTTCCTCACCGGCGATCAGAATGTAATCTTTCACCTGATCGAGAAAAGCTTTCTGATGCCGGTTGAAGAAAACAAGAACCCCGCCCGTAAACCCGGCTTTGAAGTGATCCACACCACCAACGTCATGCTGGTCGATAAAGACGGACGCGTCCTGGGAAAATATAACGCGATCAACGATGTCGAGATGGCAGAACTCAGACGCGAAGTTCGTAAGCTGGTCAATAAAGAAGAGGAACCGAAACCGGACACCAAAAAACCGGAGGAACAACCACAGGATTCCCCCGAGAACACGAAGCCGGTCGAAGCTGCGAAACCCAAAATTCCTGCCAAAGCAGGCATGATCT
>JAGQQP010000720.1 GCA_020426085.1 Planctomycetaceae bacterium
TACCTATGCCTATTTCCGTAACCTCGCTGCTGACTTCGGCGTCGATCCGACAGCAAAGCCACATTATGTGATTGTATCCGGTGATGTCAGTCTGCCGGCACAGGGACGAGCCCAGTTTGCTGAAGGTGGGTTGTATGTCGGAGAAATGTCGTCCGGCATGGTGATCTGCTACGCCTTCTCGTTCGTGTTTAACAATGCACCGGCTGCACCTCAGCAGTTAATTCCCGTCGACCGGTTCCAGTTCCGACAGGCACAATAATTCGACCAGTTGATTGATCGAATCGTCAATATACAGAAAACGGGATCCTGATCGGGATCCCGTTTTTTTATTGGTTTGTGTCAGAAGTTGAAACTTGAGCAGCCGCTTATTCCCGTTCACAAATCAGAGCACGAGACTTGCCCTGCAGACGGGCGATGATCAACACACCAGCCTCGTCCCCTTTCAGAGACAGTTTTCGGCGGAGTGCTTCAATGCCAACCGGTATCCGCCGACACTTGATTTCGAGCTGACCAAAATTGGCGTTTCGAAAATACTTCCGAATTTCACGGTCATTATTAGGCAACTCTTCCAGAACTCGAAATCGTCTGAAGAACGGTGAATCCACGGCATCAGTCGAGGTCAGATACTCTTCTTCCGGATCGAGGCGATTCAGTCCTGCCTGAGCAGCGGCAACGTCCAGTAAACCGGAACGAACCACAGCCGGATCCGGATCGTAGACATAGCCCTCGGGATCAGTAATCTCAACGAAGGCATCCATGGGGTGACCGGAAATGCTGTCTACCTGACCGGTTCTGGAAATTGTGGTCGCCCGAAATTCGTGTTCCCCTGCCAGATCGCCAAACCAGATCGTTGCCTCTTTACACTCCCCGTTCAGGCTGATCAGTTCGGCCTCGGTTCCGGGAAACTTACCGGCGAAATTGCTGGCAGGACTGAGTTTGATGGCACCGCCTTGAAATTGAGATATCAATTCCTGCAGTGTCTCCAGTCCTGGCAGGTAGTCTTCGATTCGAATGACTTTCCCGCCAGAATGAGGACGTCGATCCGGATCAATGTGCAGTCTCCCCTGTCGGTCCTGGACTTCTTCCAGTCGCTGATTTAACAGGGTGACGGAATCGGAAACTCCATAAACTTCACTGTTCCAGGCCGCAAACTGGCAGAGTATTGCTGAAATATCAACGCCTGTGACCGTCGCATGCTTTCCCAGCGCAATCAGGTCACCGCCCATGCCACAACAGAAATCATAGACTATCCCGGAAAACCGGGCAGCCTTATGTTGAGAGACCAGTTCGGGTGTTGCCTGTTCCAGACTTTTCCGATCAAACCACATCTGGTCGGCACGGGA
This sequence comes from Planctomycetaceae bacterium, assembly GCA_020426085.1. Taxonomy (GTDB): domain Bacteria; phylum Planctomycetota; class Planctomycetia; order Planctomycetales; family Planctomycetaceae; genus Gimesia. Next base: position 1,344 of record JAGQQP010000720.1, read on the forward strand.
AAATTTGGCATGCCCCCGTTTGCGTAGTTCCGAAAGTGTCAGCGCAGCGCGAACAGCCTCTTCAGAGTAGTCCTTGCGTAACTGTTTCTGCAGATGAAACTCCGAACCGGAATGTTCGCGGATGATCTCAAATATTTCAGAATGCTGATACAACTGATGAAAACAATCAAGATCAGCAGGAGACTCACTGGACATGGAACTGGTTAATAACTTTCTGCCGACACAAGAGATTGATTGATATGGGATACCGCCTGGGAAATGCGGTCTTAAATCTGAGTTAGTCGATTCGCATCAAACTTCATTTCCACGAATCGAACAGAATCATGTACCACCGCCAGACCGACAGAGTCAGGCAGGCCTCCGATCAGTTGTTCGATCGCCAGTGTATAGACTCCCAACTGAAATTCATACTCTGAGATCAGTTCTTCATCCGTTAATTGTGCCAGGCGGGCACCTGTTTTGTAGTCAATGACGACCCAGCGATGATCGTCCGTCTGATAAACGGTATCGATCATTCCCGTCACAGTCACAGCGGACTCATTATCAGCAGTAACAGGCATCCGCAGGAGGAAATCCAGTTCCCGATAATGAACGCGTGCTGCTTTCAGTGCATTGCAGACCTCTGACTCGTACCAGGCAGAGATCTGCTGCTGAATCAGTGGTTTCAGTTTTTCACGAACCGGTTGAGATTGATCGAACAGGACGAGTTCCACGACCCGATCTGACTGTTCTGGCTTTGCAGGATCCAGGCGTTCAATTGCAGCGTGCGTTAATGTTCCCAGTTGAGTTGCCTCATCAGCGTTCAACAGATCTTCTGTCGGCAGTATCTGGTATCGTGGTTCAGACAGTTTTTGTAACAAAGCATCAACCACTTCCAGATGCGAAACGCTGAAATGGGACTGTGCGTGTTTTTGCGGTGCAAAGAGTTGAAAGGTTTCGGGGTAACCACCCGGCGTTCCCTGCTCGAGAGCAGTCCAGAACTGACTGGGCTTCAGTTCTTTGAATTTCTTTGCCGGCTTCGTTGCAGTTTGAGGTTGATTCAGATGGACACGAATCTCCGGAATCTGATCTGCTGGGACATTTCCCAGCGTCAATTTTCCGAGATAAGGATCCAGAGTCGGGAG
>JAGQQP010000721.1 GCA_020426085.1 Planctomycetaceae bacterium
GTTTCTGGAACGTTCTTCGATTCCTGGATTGGTGTTTCCTCCGGATCTTTAATCGACTTTCCCACAGAAGGGCGCGCCTTTACCTATACGCGACTGGGTGACAGCAATGAGATCAGTGTTTCCTGGTGGAAACTTTCATTTGCTACCTGGATTTTAAGTGGTGCTCTGGTCGTCATCGCCTTCGTAATGCGAAAGACGCCTTGGGAAAACAAGATTGGGGTACTGATTTTTCTGGCATTCATACTGGCCATGATCGGATTGACGAATGCAGATCTGGTATTGCATGGGCTGTATGTCGCCCGGTTTGGAATTCTTACGCTAATAGCAATCTGGATTTTGTATGGCCTGGCAGGACTACGGTCTGTGAATACAGCATCCCAGGCTGAGAATCAGGTAACTTCCAGCGCACAGACAGCGGCAGTGATTCCACCGCCGGGAGTCTTCGATGAATTCGAACAGGATCAGGCCGACGAAGAGAAGTAATTTCTGACCGTTGGATGTTGCAGGCAATTCAAGAGTTTTTGTATGAGTGACTCACTTCATGAGGTTCGCCATGAGATTGAATAAAACAAGTTCCGCTGCCAAAACTATTTCTCTCAGGCGAATTAAATGGTGGCAGAGAGTTCTCCCGGGAGTTTTTCTCCTGTTGGCAGCTGTTTCTGTGATGCAATTCAGCTTGAATCAACAGATGTTAGCGGCAGAGAATCCGACAGCGAAACAGAGCGGATCCCAAACCGTCGCTCAAAAATGGCCTGATACGGCCGTCTATCTGCCACTGGATCAGCTCGATGCGATCATGTCCCGAGACAAGAGTGGAGTCCTGTTATCGCGGAGTGAGTATGATGCTTTAAAGAAACAGGCAAAGCAGGGTACAGGAGACCTCAGTTTACCCAAGTCTAACGCTCTGATTTATGCCGCTGACTATCAAACGACGATTGTAGACCGTCAGCTACTGATCAAAGCCACGATATCCATCAGACAGTTTCGCCAGCGGTTAACGATAATCGATCTGCCTTTAAGCGGGTTGGCCGTTGAATCTGCGCAGCTGAATCAGCAACCAGCGATGATTGCCCGTTCGGCATCAAAAACGCAGATGCTGCAACTCTTCAGTCAGAAGTCGGGAGAACATCAACTGGTGCTGCAACTTTCAGCACCTTTAAATACTGTGGGCAGTGACCAGGTATCACAGTTCCAGCTTCTGCCGGGGGTTGCGAGTCAATTCAAAATCGAATTGCCTGAAAAGCAACACCTGATTGTTAACGAATTGAAAGTCAAACCGTTGGATGCTGCAGGGAAAGCAGTGTCATATGAATTCCCGATCGGGGGCAACGGGCAGGTCGTTTTAAAACTCACAGAACAGAGTCGCGAACAGACCAACGATTCCCTGATCTTTGCACGGAGTGGTATTGGTGTCTCCGTCAGTCCCGGTAAAGTCGCCTGGCAGGCACAGACAACACTGAACATCTTTGGCCAGACGCTCGACCAACTGGTATTAAGCGTACCACAGGATCTGGAGATCATCAGCGTTGAATCTACGGGGCTGGAGTCATGGGTGCTCAATGACAGTATGAAAGATCGTCGCCGTACTGAGATCACTCTGAATTATCGTCAACCGGTCGAAGGCGAACGGCAGATTATCTGTCGCGGTGTGATGACGACGGAAACAGAAAAAGCATGGCAGGTTCCCAATCTGCTGATCGAAAAAGTCAACTCGCATGTCGGCTCGGTTTTATTACGCTATCCTCCCGGTGTACGTCTGCAGGTAGAAAAAACAAATAACGTCCGTCGGAAGGCGATGGACGTCTCTTCGAGGGAGAAGCGAACCACATCAGATCCAGGTCTGGACTTCGACTTCTGGGAACAGAAGTTTGAAATCTCGCTCGTGACTCAGGAAAAACGCTCCGAAGTGCAAATGGCTGCTTCAACGGTTGTAGACCTGAATGAACAGGGTATGGATTTGCGGCTGGTAACGACCGTAGAAAGTCTGTTTGCTCCCCTGTTCGAATTTCAGGTGAAGATTCCGGCTGAATGGACGATTCTGAGCGCATCGCTGCAGAATCAGGAAATCGACTGGAAGGAATCGTCACGGGAAGCAGGCAGCAAACTGGTCAGACTGACTTTTCCTCAACCACTGTCAGCGAATCAGGAAGCCAATGTGATTGTGACAGCACATCGCGATCTGGAAAACTGGCCTCCTGAATCCGAGAGTCAACTGTTGAATATTCCACAGGTAGAATTACCACAGGCGAAAATTCTGGAAGGTTCACTGATTATCAATGCGGATTCTGACTGGGACCTGGTTCCCAGTGAATTGGTGAATCTGGAACCACTTCAGGAACAGATTCCCCAGATGCGATTTGGATATCAGTACCAGGACAATCAATACTCTGGCAGCCTGACTGTTTCGCGAAAACCATTACAGCTGGTGGCACACCATCTGCAATATGTCAGGCTGGATCCGAC
>JAGQQP010000722.1 GCA_020426085.1 Planctomycetaceae bacterium
GCAATGGGAAAAAGATGTCCAGCCGCTTCTGGAAAGAATTAATGTCTATGAAATCCGCTCGCGTGCAGGGATGACCGCTCGACGCAGATCGCGGACCGGCCCGCAAAATGAAGCGCAGAGGTTCATACTGCTTGCACAACATTACTTCGAAGCAGGTGATCTGGCACAGGCCGAAGTCATACTCACCGCTCTGGTTGATCTGCTCAACGAGAATTCTGATAACTCCGAGAACTCCAAACAGGACGAAATGCGAGACCTCGCACAACAGATGTTAAATGAACTGCAGAATGACCCTTCGCGCACAGCGGAACGATTCATTATGCTCACGCAATCCATGGCAAATGCAGATGCGCTCGTCAACGAAAAGAAATTTGACGAAGCCGCCCGCGTCTGGAAAGCGCTGATCATACTCTACGAACAAGACCAGGCGGAAGTCGCCCGGGACATGGTCAGGAAAGCCAGACAGAAACTTGAATCGCTGCCCGAACTGAAACAGGCAGCACAAACGGAATCAGACTCTCAGAAAGAGAACACAAGTAATGAATGATACACTCGACTTGAAAAATTATATTCGTGAAATTCCCGACTTTCCCAAACCGGGAATTCTGTTTCGAGACATCACCCCCCTGCTCGCGGAACCCAAAGCGTTTCAGGAAGTGATTGACCGCCTGACTGCCTACTATCGTGATAAACAGATCACAGCAGTCCTCGCCGCCGAAGCACGCGGTTTTATCTTCGCTGCCCCCCTGGCACTGGCATTAGGCGCCCGCTTCATCCCGATTCGCAAGCCCGGAAAACTCCCCTTCGAAACAAAAGCCTTTCATTACGAACTGGAATACGGCTCCGACTCTCTGGAAATGCACACCGATTCCATTCACTCGGATGACCGCGTGTTAATCGTGGATGACCTGCTGGCAACCGGGGGAACGATCTCCGCCTGTATCGAGCTGGCAAAACATTCACAGGCAGAAGTCGTCAGCTGTGCGTTTCTGATCGAACTCTCCTTCCTCAACGGTCGGGATAAAATGAATGGCTGTGATGTTTACTCACTCATTCAGTACGATGCAGAATAGATCAGGGAACCCAGATCGCCGCCTTGGTTTCCGGCTGTGACTGCTGTTCTATACGCCGCGCTTTGATGCGCACATAAGGCGCGACGAATCGGCCTCTGTGACGAAAATGTCCTACCGGCGCACTGGGATCGGCACGCACTGGCTCGCGCAGGTCTTCGATGACGAACCCCTGTCGGCACAGCCCGCCTGTGAGCTGGTCCCAGCGATGCAGGTATTCTGTTGCGCCCTCCTCCCGGTAGGACCGGTCATCGGTTTTCGGCAGTGCGCCCTGCTGATAATACTCCAGACCGACCACATATTCATTCTGCTGATTGCGACTGGTAATCTGCAGACTCGTGGGGGTTTTATGCTGGCTGATATACAGTCCGCCGGGACGCAGCACCCGAGCCACTTCCCGGTAAACCGCTTCCACATCGGGAACATAACAGGTACTCACAGGCTGATGCACAATGTCAAACTGCGCGTCCCGCAAATCGGATAAATCATCCATGGATGCTTCCACGATCTTCACCTGCAGCCCCCGCCTGCGGGCTTCCTGTTCATCCAGCTGCAGCATTTTATTACTGAGATCGACGACCGTTACCTGCGCACCTGCGGAGGCATACAGAATCGACTGCCAGCCCCCACCGGATGCCAGACAGAGCACCTGCTTGCCCGACACCGATTCAGGCAGCCAGCCGCGCGAGTCAAGCGTCTTTAGCGGAGCGCGGCACTCCTCATCGGTCGCGACTTTGGTAAACTGGCTGCGAACCTCCGCCAGTCGATTCCAGGCAGCGCGGTTATGGGACAGGTGGGACATGCGGAAATCTCGATTTCAAACCGTATCTATCAGGATTCCTGAGGCTGCGATTGCGCTTGGGCCGCATCCAGTAACGCCCCGGCAAAGGTAACGAGATCACCTTTACCACGGGCAACTCGCTGAAGTACATCCAGATGGTCAGTTTTCAGGCACAGATCGGTAAAGGAAAACGTATTCGGATCTTCAAACTGACTGAGATACTTTTCTGCCAGTTCGATGGCCCGATCATTCTTGCCCACGCGTGTTAACAGATCAATCATTGCATAAGCAATCATCTGCTTGTCGTCTTCATCCGGCTCCTGCTCCAGCTTGCTTTCGAAATAGGCGATCCCCATTTTCTGATCATTCTCATTTCCCACCAGGGCTTTGAAAAAGTGCAGATGCGCCGGATAAAAATCCTCAAACGGCGTTTCTCCCGGATATTGAAACTGGTTGTCCAGCCGGGAACCGTATTCACATAATTCAATCACCTTTGACAAGTGAGGATCTTTGTCAGGCAGCAGGCGGGCAAAGCGAACCACGGAATTCAAATGCGAAACATCGATATGATAGCTGCCGGATTCAAACATCCAGTCTCGGCCGGCCATCAG
>JAGQQP010000723.1 GCA_020426085.1 Planctomycetaceae bacterium
CTGACAGGAAAAAACGGGGGCCTGCAAAATGTCTTCGTCTACCTGCGGGAATCGAGCCTGGATGATTCTCTGATTCACCCTGATTATCTGAAACTGCCCGAAACAGTAACTATTCAAAATAAAGGCTGCATCTTTCAACCACATGTGGCCGGGCTCTGGGTGAACAGACAGAAACTGCTGGCTGAGAATAAAGACTTATGTGCGCACGGGTTTCAGGTAAAAGCTTACAGAAATACCAGTCTGAATCAGGTCCTGCCACCTGGTGAAAAGATGATTCATGGGTTTGAGTACGGAGAAAAACTGCCTCTTCGAATGAGCTGCAGTATTCATCCCTGGCAGGAAGGCTGGCTGGTTGCATTGAACCATCCCTATTTTGCAACAACAGATGAAACAGGCCGGTTCCAGATTAAGAACCTGCCGGTCGGCGAATGGGAATTTCAACTCTGGCAGGAGAAGGCGGGTTACCTTGCAGCCAGGCCGGAGTGGAAACGTGGGCGTTTGAAACTGAAAATTGCACCTGGTGAAAATGATCTGGGATTGATCAAAGTGTCTCCCTCGGTGTTTGCAGGCAAGTAACAGCGAATCAAGAATGAGATTATTAAGCTATAATATTCATAAAGGCATTGGCGGCAGAGATCGTCGTTATCAGCTGGAACGGGTAATCGGGGTGATTGAGCAGGAAAACCCTGACATCATCTGTCTGCATGAAGTGGATCGAAATGTCAAACGTTCCCGTTTTAATAATCAGCCAAAAATCTTTGCAGACTATTTCAATATGCAGGAGTCTTTGTATCAGCTGAATGTGAAACTGAAGACGGGAGGATATGGAAATCTGATTTTGTCTCGCTGGCGTTTTTTATCTCAGCATCAGATTTCTTTGACGAACAAGTGGCGTAAAGCGCGCGGTGCACAGATCGTAATGATTGATTCGCCGGAAGGCGCATTCCAACTGGTCAATTTTCATCTGGGCCTGGCGGAAAAAGAGCGACACTGGCAGATCAACCACCTGTTGACACATCGCCTGTTTCAAGAGGGGAATGGATATCCTACCGTCATTGTGGGCGATACGAATGATTGGCGAAACACACTGGCAAAAGGAAAGTTTTCGGAGCATGAGTTTCAGGAAGTGACACAACCTCCATCAAGGTATCGCTCGTTTCCCGCTTACATGCCTGTGGGGACGCTGGATAAAGCGTTTGTCCGTGGGGAAATCACGATTAAGAATGCCAAAGTCGCAAAGTCAAAACTCGCCAGACAGGCTTCAGATCATCTGCCGCTGGTGATCGATTTTCATTTGAATGGTTCTGAAACGATATCATAAAAAAAGGCAGGGCATTAGATGCCCTGCCTGTATCTCCTGTTGAGATGTTCCAGCATATCTTAAAGGATATACTAATCTCAGTTTAATTACTCAGATTTTTTTGTTGGTGTCATTTCATCTGCTTTGATGAAATCGCCATAAGTTTTACCTTCCACTGAGGTCGGTTTCGCTTCTGCAGCTTTAAGCGCTTTTACAATAACTTCTTTATCAGTCGCTTTGCGTTTTTTGCCTAAGGCTTCAAAGACGGCTTCGCCGTAGTCGCTCTTTTCTTTCTTGCTTTTTCCAGGATGACAGATGCCACACTTTTTAGCAATCAGCATAGGGGAATTGGGATAAGTTTCAGCCCAGATATTTTTAAAGTTAGGTCGAGCCTCAACTTTGTTTACAGTGCCGAACATCGAAAGTCCTGCTACTACCAGACCAAACAGTAAAGCTGTTTTCACGTTCATCAGTTTCCGCATAAAATTCCTCATATTCTTCTAAAAAAGTAAGTGAACTTTAAACTTCGATCACTCCGGTTTGAGCCAACCAGAGTGATTCGGAAGTGGTTGCCCCGTATCACGTAACGTTCTCATTGGTAATCAAAACAGGACTACCGATACATTAGAATTATCAATTTCCACGCTGTCAACGCATCCAAGCTGCTTTAACCGGAATGCTTAATTTGAAAAAAATAATTCAGCACATCTGTTTCAGGTACAGAATCTTTTCCTACTACATTAGTTGAGAAAAATCCTAAAGAATTTCCTGAATGTTCAATGTTAAAAATGTTTGTAAGTCTTTTTGGGTATTGATCTTAGTGAAGCAGTTGGTAGGATGGATAGAATGTGAAGCAGAAGTGTGTGTACCCCTTCTGCAAGTCTATACGTGATTATAAGGTTGAGTGTTGGGGAAATAAATGAAATTTTTCAGAATAATTCCCAGACAAATCAACGCATCAAGCAGCGGTTTTTTGGCTGTTTGACTACAGAATTGATGATGTCCTTAACCGGCTCTCTTGCTGGAAAACTATTGCGCTCTAATCCTGAGGAGATTCAACGTGAATTCATTCTTTAAGTGGTCCTGGTTCCTGCTGGCGGTAACTTGTCTCAGTTATTTCCCGCAACAGGTTCAGGCTGAATCCAGGTCCAGTCACC
>JAGQQP010000724.1 GCA_020426085.1 Planctomycetaceae bacterium
TTCTTTCGTCGAATCATCAATCAACAGCTCAGTATCAGACTGACTTTGATCCTGTTCGCTGTCACGGAGTTGCAGCTGCAGATTGTGTTTGCCTGCAGAGAGGTTCCGTGCGAAATACTCCGTCTCGACCGGCTTGTTTCCGGATTCGTCTACTGAGAACAGTCGCACGCGGGCGGTCTTTCCTTCCGGAACCACACAACTCCATGCGTGCCAGTTTTTGTAATCGCGCCGGCCGCCGGCCACGATCAGTTCTCCGGGTTCGACCTCAAGCGGTGTAAACTGATGTGATTCCCCGGTAATCACCTGGTAGAGCGGTTCTCCTTCGACGCTCTCCTCGGCCGGGCCGATAAACTGCTGGCGGGCACTGTCCCAGTACACTTTACGAGGCGCCAGGGCTCCATTAGGCAGGGTGCCACAGACTTTAAAATCCAGGGCTCTTCCATTAAAGGCAAAACCCAGAAAACCAAATTCAGCCAGTGGCTGTGACGGGCCGGGTTTGCCGTTCCAACTGGTCGCGTTGGCATAATTGTGAATCGTCAGGGCAGGCTCCGCTTCCCGTCCGACCTGATACCATCGCTGGATGTATTTAAACGGGCCATGCGGCTCGAAAGCAGATGTCTCGTAGAAATAATCGTCCGTCCCCCCCATGTTGACCAGCATCAGATTGGAATAACTGCCGCTGGATGATGCCCAGCCTCCCAGCATGCGGATCAAAGTGCCTTCTGCATCGAAGATAAACGCAGCCCGGGGTGGAAAACGGAGCTCAGGTTTGAGTTCCCAGGTAGCGCCTTTGGGGCGGACAGCACAGAGAACAATGATGCGCTTGCCCTGCGGTGTGGGAATCGTGGCGATCGGTGATCGTTCAGACTTTTTTGAACTGTTTTCCCCAACCAGGTTCCATTCACTCTTAAATTCAAGCGGAGTCGCGGCGTCGAACTTGTTCATTTTCAGCAGTGCGTTGAGAACGACCATCGAAGGCTGTTTCTGCAGCTTTTGGATGAGTATGCCCGGTAATTTACTCAATAGTGTTTCCGGTTTTTCGTAGGCGACAGCAACATCAAAGAACTGGTTTTTCTCTCTGGGTTCTTCTTTGGAAATGGTCAACACGACGACCCGCCCATCAGCCTGACGGGGAATGATCAGCCTTTTACGTTGGACATAAGCGTCGCGTAATGTACTTTCCACATTCATACGCCCCTTGACTGTAATCCGCAGACGGGAAACGGCTTCCCCGTTGACTTCCAATGGCAGCGTTAGCCGGACGATGCCGTCGTCTCCCGTTTTCTCTGAAGCCACTGGCCCAAACCGCTGTGATGCCCAGAGCTGCCAGTCATCAGGCGCATTTTCAAAAGCGATTTCGCTTACAGTGACAGTGATGTCGGCAACCGGCTCAGCCTGACGATCCACGACCAGAATTTCCCGTGACGAGACCGGCACATATTTTTCCATCGTAATGGTCCGTCGAAGCGTCTTGCCGCCTGACAGATCGACCAATGCGTATCGACTCGGTGCATCTTCGGAAGAGTTCGGATAAATGGGCATTTGATAACCGTCTGCGGAAACCATGTACGATTCTCGATCATCAGCGGACAGGTTCCGGATCCGGGCGATCCCCTGCTGATCGGATTTGACTCCTAGAAATGTCTCCTGTGCCCATTGATAGTGCTGCTTGTTCTCCTCTTTGTGAGAGCGATCAATAAAATTCTCGATCGTCAAAGATTCCGTCGCGGGTATGAACAGCTCACCTCCAAAGAATAAGCCGTTGGGATTGAATTTGACCTCGGCTCCTTCAATCGGTTGTCCAAGCGGATCGACGACTTTGACGTCCAGCGACGTCGTTGGTGTGCAGGGAAGTTCCACCTCGGTTTTATAAAGCCCTTTTGTGAGCGGGAAGAGGTGTGGCCAGAAGGCATCATGCCGACGAATGGCATTCTCAAGCACCGACTCCGGACCGGCGTTGTGCCGTTTCAGGTAGTCTTTCAGGGACTGGATTGTCGGTCGGGTCGACTGGTAACCATCAACCAGTGCAAACAGTTGGGCCTGTCCGCCTGTCGGCAGAGAGTCGAACTCAAACGTGCCGTCTTCCTTCACGTTTGCTGTCTGCTGCCAGGTCCAGCCTCCGCCGATCTTGTGGTCGGCACCTTCATTGATATAAAGTTCCACACAACCATGTTTGATCGGCCGGGGTACCGAGTCGTCCAGGCGTCCCTCAAGGCGGATGCCCGGCTCGAGAATGGCGACGATCGTACCATCCTCTTCCACGCGTTCCGGCTTGGTAACATCGATCAGGTGGCTGAACAGGACCGGCCCTTCTTCGTTTCTGGCTACAACCCGCATCCAGCGACGATCCAGTTCCACCACCGGTGAGGTGAAGAGCCCCAGACGCTGGTCGTCCTGTTTGAATTCCCGACCGATAATGTGCGTATCTTCCAGTAGAGGAAAGGCATCGGG
>JAGQQP010000725.1 GCA_020426085.1 Planctomycetaceae bacterium
CTTCCAGACCCGCCGGCCGGAAATCTTCGAAGACCAGGTACTCGTAATCGTTTTTGCTTTCGAAAATCAGTTCTACTTCGATCAGATCTCCACTGGTCAGTTCTGTTTCATGCTCAATGGCCTCACGTCGGTATTTTTCAACCCGCTGATCAACGGCCTGACCTTTCGAGCCAGAGGTCTTTATAGAAGCATCTTCCGGAATCAACCGGTAATACTTTCGCTGTACTTTGATCTCCAGTCCCGTCGCAGTGATGAAATCTTCTTTCGTAAAGTTCGTCACGTACGCGTTATAATACAACGGCCCATTCCCCTGTTTGCGGATTTCCAGCCGATGGGCGCCTGATGTCAGTGCCTCTCCTTCAATCACCAGTTTATTATCGAAGATAAACTGAATATCAGTCTCGATACGAACCGTTTTCAGCTTCTTACCATCCAGGAAAAGATCTAACGTCAGATCAGACTGATTCTCACCACTGGCGGACCAGTATTCTGCCAATGCTTCAATGGCAATCGCCGTATCGGAAACAGAGTTCCAGTAAGTCGCATGCTTGCGATTATTCAACAGATATTTGACGAGTTGAGCCGCCTTCGGATTTTGCGGATCTGTTTTTGAAAGAAGCTTTAAGTAGTACGCATTGGCTTCGACTTCACTGCCGTACCAGTGCCACCAGTAATTACTTTGAGGCAGATTGAGATAAGCCGTCTGATTTTCCGCATCCTGAACCAGGTATTGGTCCATATTCTTCATGATCATCGTCAGACGATCCTGATTTTTCAGTTCATGCGATGCCAAGCCTAACATTCCCAGAGCATAAACCGAAAGCTCAGTCCGATCCCGATACAGGAAATCGTACATTTTCTGATTCGTAACCCCCTGGTTGACCAGCACAAGAAATAAATACGCATCCAGATTAGATGCTGTCGATTTATACGGTTTTTTCTTTGACGGAGCATTCAGCAGTTTCTGCAGTTCTTTCTCCTGATAGTTTTTCAACCATTCAATTCCCCGTTCCAGAGTGCCAGGCACGAGCGCCACGTCATTCTGTTTGGCCAGAGCCAGCCCCTGGACGATACGCGCAGTGAAGTAGGGAGAAGAATGCTCCTGCCAGCCGGAAAACCAGCCCCAGCCTCCATCAGCCAACTGCATACTGGTTAAATCAGCGACCCCCTGCTTGACGATTTGCTCCACTTTCGACTGACTGAAGACCGGATTTTGATCATAACGTTTCCACTGCGCGGCCCGTTTCCGGTCGTCACCAATCTCCTGCGGATTCAGATTAGTGCGTATATCCTCAAGACCGTTTAGATTTAACCCCATCCGTTTGAGAATATTCTGTGTCATCACCGTCGGCAGAAAACGATAGAGTGTGCAGTCGGTTGTTTTATGGGGTGAATAGACCAGGTAAGGCAGAGCATCGACCATCGCTCCTGCCAGTGAGGGTGAGTAGCGGAGTTCCAGTCGACTCAGTTCGGCTTTGCGTTGATCGGGAACCTGAAAACTGATCTCTGCCCGATCTGCATCACGGCGAATCATGCCGGTAAAAGACTCGGTTTTCAGAATGCCATGTACTTTCACCGGGAACGTCATCTGCATCGCATCTGACTCTTCATCGGTTAACGCTTTCATGCGAATCACAGCAAACCCGGGACGAACCGCTTTTACACGCCAGTCGATCCGTTGTTCTCCGTTAGCGTCGATCGTGACTGTCTGAGTAGCATCATCCAATGGTTCCAGAGTGTCCCCATCCAGTTCCAGAACGACTTTCACATCTTTGGCAGTCTTCAGGTAATTATGTACGTTCGCACTCAATACGACCTCGTCGGTCTCCGTAAAGAAGCGAGGGGCCTGCAAACGCAGAATCAGATTTTTGCGTGTGACAACCAGTTGTTCTCCATCACCAACGCGGGCTCCCTCTCCCATTGCCCAACTGCGAATTTTCCAGCTGGTCAGGTTTTCGGGCATTTTGAACGAGACTTCCGCCAGGCCTTCGGCATCAGCCGTGATCATGGCATTCCAATAGGCAGTATCAGCGAAGTTCTGGCGCACGACAGGCTCGACCACTGCGGAGGAATCGGCAGGCGCCGCAGCGTCTGCCATCACGGCTCTGGCTGCGAACGGCGTTGCCAACCCTTCCATTACCATCCCCTCTTTCATACCTGATTTCCTCATAGCGCCTCCACCGAAGCCTCCCCCGACTGCCGCATAATTCGGGAACCGCGACTCTGATTGCATCACCAGATTCCCAAAGGCACCTATCACCTGCATCCCCACTTCCTCGGGACGTAACAGATTGTGAAAATAACGACTCAGACTTTCGGATGTTGACGGATGATGAGACCGTTTCCACTTCCAGAAAAACGATTTGATATCACTCACATTGGAACCGCCACTGATATATTCCACACTCTTGTCATAGACGCTGACCACCAGGGACCCGGGAACCG
>JAGQQP010000726.1 GCA_020426085.1 Planctomycetaceae bacterium
AATGCAATTCGGTCTATCCCTTCCAACATTCGCTGCAGTAGAATAGACAACAGTGATTGTTTTTCACGTGTGTCATCTTATCACTCAACGCGAATCAGGAGGCACGAGCTGATGAATCAGGAATCAAATCAACACACGAAGCGAATCCGAAATTTGATGATCGCACTGCTGGCACTATCCATCTGGGGCTTGTCCCCTGTTTTTGTCACCCGCATCCAAGCCGACAAACCTGTTCCCGAAGCAGTCACGAACACCAGCGACAACATCGAACAAGACAGCCCCTCCGCTGCCCAGATCGCCCGGCTGAAACTGAGAGAGGCAGCGAAAGCAGCACCACAGACAGGTACGCAGAACGGGAATTAACAAGCGCAAAAACTTCTTACTGCCCAATCAGTCAGAGATCAGTTGCACTCCAGACATTTTTTACAGGCCCGGCAGGATTACTCCATTGACGTCAATTGAACTGAAGTATCCAGAACCGCATTTACTGTGGCCCGGTGCCATTCTGGGATCTATCGCACACGCTCTGATCGTTGCGCGCTACCCGGATTTAGCGCACGAGCAATCGTGGGACGAGAATAACTATTGCGTTCAGGACAGTGCCGGATCAAGAGGGACCGTTGCCTTCTCAGAGAAGCGATTCGTCGCAGTGTTTTTCTCAGAAAACAGCGTTCGCAATCCATTTAATTCAAATATTCCATATGATATTCAACGTTTCCTGGCCGGGTTACCCGATGAACTTGCGACACTCGCACATCAGGAAGCACTTCAATATGTGTTACAAGAGTATGATGGTACAGCTTCGCCAGTCATCACATCCGCATTCTGGGGTGATGCGAAGCAGGCGGAAGTGGGTGCCGCTGAAGCATGGGAAGACGTATTTCAGAATGGGGCATTCCTCATTAAAAATCAGATGCTGCCACAAGACGAGGCGCTTGCTGCCTGGCACTCTGAGTACGAACTCTCTGATGAAGAAACTGCATTCGTCAAATCACTGTTTCTACGGAAGCTGTCACAACCTCAGACTCAGCTGGTGCTAACGACCTCTGAGCTTTCGCTACTGAAATCGCTCTCACAGGATGAACAGGGACTCGAGGCCAGCCGAGAGTCATTCTTGGAAATCAATATTTCGTTATAGCAGAGACAGTTAAAGTCACAGGTCTTTTGGTATCGAGGCCTGCCCCTTTGTTCTTTAACTCAGTAAATAAAAAAACCCGGTTCCACCAGAGTGGTGAAACCGGGCATAAAACCTTTGGATTTCCGTGTGAATTAGAATTCACCCACGACGTTTTTATCATTGATACCACACAGGAAGATCAGGGTATCGCCGTTGACATTTTCACTGATAAACCGAACGGAACCATCGCCTAACAGGAAATGACAGCCGCCCCCGTGAGAACTGCTCAGTCCCCAGCCATTCACACCAGTGCCGGCATTGTTCTTGCCGTTAATCATGTAATACGAAGACAGAGCCTGATCTGAGTTGGTTGTCCAGCCCTGAAACGTTCGCACTACTGCAGTGTGATAATACCAGTTCCCAATGTAACCGGCTGTCGAATGCTGGGAGTTATGTGCCCCGGCCCAGATCGCACCATTGTACCCACCTTCTGTCGTTCTTTCGCCAAGCAGAATCACATTACTCATTCCATCCCGAAACGATTTCATGTTTCTGGCTGTGTGATTCGCCCAGGCTGATGTGACCCCCGATATCGTAGTGGTACCGGGCAGGAGACGATAACATGAGTACGTACCCACATAGTTTGACTTTCCAAAGTTACCGATATTCGGATTCACACCATCTGCCGGATCGGAAGGACAGGCGAAAGTAGGGAGGGGAGTTTTGACGAGAGTCGGCTGCAGTACCGCATTCGAATTTGACGAGTCACGCCAGGCAGCGTTCATATTGATTTTGTTATAAAGCGGAGCCTGATCCATGAAGGGCAGCAACATGACACTCCAGGGGAGAAAGCTTTCCACACCAGCAGGGTCGTAATTCGTATTTCGCACGTACTCGACGTGCATCTGAGGGAAACTGCGGTGTGTTTCGTGATAGTTGTGTAAAGCAATTCCGAGTTGTTTCATATTGTTTTTGCAGGTACTTCTGCGTGCTGCTTCCCGCGCCTGCTGCACAGCGGGTAAGAGTAATGCAATCAGAATCGCAATGATGGCAATGACCACAAGAAGTTCGATCAGGGTAAACCCCCGTTTTGAAGCGAGCCGTTTCATCCAAGCCTCCGGTTCTACAAAGAGAAAATAAGAGAGATAAAAACACTATCTGCGCAAGACTCCTGCCTGGCTGCAGGCGTAAAAAGAGCGCACAGTCATTTTGATTCAGCTGTAATGAATAACTTGTTTTAATTCAGATGAGAGTTATGAAATTTGAAAGCAATCACGACAAAATTAACTACCGGAATCGGCAGATTTAGTCTCATAGTTTCAT
>JAGQQP010000727.1 GCA_020426085.1 Planctomycetaceae bacterium
AAATCCCCAGAGTTCTTCTTCGTCCTGAGTGACTATGGCGGCGATATCCAGATCACCATCACCGTCATAATCGGCAACAGGGACATGAATGGTGCCAGGGGCATTTAAGAGTTCATGATCCCGAAACTGCAGGTCACCCCGATTCTCCAGCCACAAAACGGAACCTCGATTATATCCAAATACGGCCACTGCCAGATCGAGATCACCATCACCGTCGAAGTCACCGGGCTGAACATCAGCCACACGTCGGACATCATTCAGGATCACGTGTTTTTTATAACCGTCCCCCTCTCGTTCATAGAGTTCCACGCGACCAATCACTCGATCGTCCGGCATGAGATTTCCAAGAATCGAAACGATGATATCCTGATCACCATCGGCATCGATGTCGACGACGGTCACATGGCCAGGTGCAGCCAGATCGATGAGCAGAACTTCTTCCTGCCAGGAGGCTGGTCCATCTTTTTTAAACAGTGAAACAATACCCCGACCAGAATCGCAGCCAATGATTTCATTCTGACCATCGCCATCGAAATCCAGAACCTGCACATTCGTAATCAGCGGTAAACCCATAGGCTCTCCGCCAACTATTGCCCGCTCAAACTTCACAGGCGAAGCAGGATACGTTGTCCCCCCCGAAAAGATTTCTGCAGGTTGTCCCAGTGAGGGTAACGTGGGAAGAACCAGCCACATGACAATCGGTATCGCAATTATCATGATGACCAGGGCGAGCGCGCGGGTTTTCAGTGACATAAAAATCCATCATTGCTTGCAGGGAGTGTAACCAGAGTTGATTAGTCAAGAACAGAAATACCTTGCTGTACCAATCATATAAACCAGACAAAGGCATCGCTATTCACTTACTACGCCAAAAACTGCGTTCATATTAGAAAAAACCGCTGAATTCATGCAACGGTTTGCAGCAATCACTGAATTTTGATTGAAATCGTATCCCGTTTTCCGATTACCTCTTCAGGGACATTTGAACTGAGAATCATCGTCCAGGAGACGCTACCGTAAAATGTGATGTACTCTAGAGTAAGGGATGAGGTCGATCCTTTTGCCCAAAGGGGGCTCTTTTGAATTGCGATAGACCAATATCGCCCCGCGCAGCAAAAAAGGCAGATCAGCTGAAAAATTTGCCGATCTGCCTCCATCGCGGTGTAAACCTGATCAGAATTTGCTGATCTGGTTTGCTGTTGTGCCTGCTATTTCAAGTAGCCAATTACTTTGCCAGTGTGGCATCCAGTTATTAATTGTGGCCTCTACTGAATCCGGTTCCCCAGTGACCATAATGAATTCCGGAGAAATCATGGTGGCCATGTGCATGAGAACGAGTCCCAATATACTGAGTCCCATTGTAATAGCTGCCTGTGTAGACCTGGTTAGAGCCACTGTTTCCATTTTGTGCGCTCATGGTTTGATCCGAATTGTCGAAAGTCATCGGATCAAACGGTTTCCACATCCCGTTATGATCGACCAGCCACTGTCCCTGTTTGGTCAGAAACCACCAGCGTCCATTGTGGTAACGATATTGCGCACGGGTTGCGTCATCAATATTCAGATGAGCTGTTCCTGCACGTACTACCGGATCGATTTGAGTAACGGTCTGATCGGGCAACACCTTGCTGGCTGCACCAGCATCGTCAGCCTGAACTTGTGCTGATAAGAAGAGGGGGCTGATTCCCAATACTGCAGCAACGGTCAAAATTTTAAAAGTGAGCGCTTTCATGTGAACACCTTCCTTTCATTTCAGGTATTTATGATTATTCCTGACCGCGATAATCGAATGATACGCAAACGTCATACCAGCACTGAAAGTGAAGGAAATCTACTTAGGTCTGGAATAGGGAATCTACCTACCCCCCAACGCTGAGGCACTTTTTTATAAAGCATCCGTTGAGCGGAAGTGATGAAAACAGCCCCGGTTACATCATGCTCGCTGGTAATAAACAATTCCTTACGAGCGCCTGGAACGGTCAATTCTGAGTTCTGCGTCGAAGTTTCAAGCCTGCAAGAATTTGCCCTCGCCTGCAAATTCTTGCTCAACCTGCAGGATGATTAATGACAGAAAGTCCCTGCCGTTGATCAATGCTGCCACGGTCTACCACGTTGAGATGAAGTAGAAACAGGCTTTTCCAATGCTAGAGAAGGCAACTCACGAAATTTTTATTGAGGCGTTCGAGGAGGATCATTCGCCTGCTGGCTCAGAAAATCATGCAGCTTCTCAAGCTTGTCAGTATTGATGTGATCCACTCCCGCAGCAACCAGTTCCTGCCAGAGTTCTTCAGATTCCGGCGTCGCCCAGAAGCGCACCCTGCGCCCTGCCGCATGTGCCTGCCTGACAATCTCCCGCAATTTTGTGCGCTCCGCATCAGACATTTTCCCTTTGCCACGATATTGAAAATGTGATGTCCAGCGATCGCTGATCAAC
>JAGQQP010000072.1 GCA_020426085.1 Planctomycetaceae bacterium
GTTTGGTTGTCTGGGGGGGACAATCAAAATCGGGAAATCCTCGCGTTCTCAGTTTCCATCTTATGCTGGGGGCGTTCAGCCCCGCAGTCAGGCTTCAGCTGATTCTCTGAAAACGGTCTTGTTACCTCTCTTGATAAGTTTGGGGTATATCTTACATGTTATTTTCTGGTCTGGCACGGATTTTGGATTCAGTAATTTAAATAATTCCCCACGATCTGTCTCTTTTCCAGTATTTTCTGCTCGTCGTAGAAACCGGATTCAGAAGATTCGAAATGAAGTACCGATCCAAAAAAAAATGGCGAGCTACGCGCGATACAGTTCACAGAATCAAAGAGAAGAGAGTATTCACCAACAGCAGGAAGTATGCAGGCAAAAAGCAATCTCTATGGGGCATTCAATTTCCAGTGATCTGGAGTTTGTGGATCGGGCTGTCTCAGGAACCAAGCTCAATCGGGACGGATTGAACCAGTTATTGGAATCAGCCAAAAATGGAGAATTTAATGTCTTATATTTATATAGCCTCAGCCGTCTGGCTCGGGAATCTGTGATTACGATGCCGATCCTGAAAAAGCTCGTGCACACATATAAAATCAGGTGTATTTGCGTCACAGAAGGCATTGATACGGCTGTGACCGGATGGGAATTGATCGCTTCCATCTACTCGATCATCCATGAGCAGTTTATTGCGGATTTGAGGGCAGCCGTACTTCGCGGACAGGAAGGTGCACTGCTGGAGGGCTTTTCTGTTGGTGACTGGTGTTTTGGATATGGTTCAGAACCTGTACCTGGAACGGAGCAGACACGCCCAGGACGCAACAGGAAACCTCGAATGATCTATGTAATAAATGAGGAACATGCAGAGTGGGTAAACCAGATCTTTACCTGGTATGTGGATGAGGGTTACTCGATAGGCAGGATTGTCAGAGAACTGAATCGCTTAAGAGCTCCGAAGGACCATCGTTCTACCTCAGACGAGTGGCACCATAATCTTGTCGTGGGCATTCTGTCAAATGAGAAGTATATCGGTCTATGGCCCTGGGGGGAGAATCAGAACGAACGGGATCCTGAAACAGGCATAATTAGGCAGGAATCTCGACTTGATGAAGAATGTGAAAAATGGACGCGTGAACTCCCTCATCTCTGTATTGTTGATACTCGTACATTTCAAAAGGCGCAAGAAATGCTAAACGCCAATACTGAAAAGTGGGAAAAGCATCGTCGTGATAATGGTCGCTTAAATGGGTCTTCTGCTGAGACCAATGGTAGACGGAGGGTAAAGCTCTTGCATGGCCTCTTGAAATGTGCCAAGTGCGGCAGTCCGTTTTACAACACTGGGAGACGGACTCAGTGTCGCGGTGCAAGACGCGGTACTTGTGACGTTGTCACCTCAGTACCGATGGAAGTACTGGAGGCGATGATCGTAGAGAAAATCGGTGAGATCATCAATGGGGATGAACTTTGGTTTGACTATACCCTTAATGAATTGATACGGTGCTATCAAGAGTACGAAAGTAGGGTACCAGCAGCAATCAGGGGAATAGAGCGTGTACTGCAACAGGTTTCTCAGAAAATTGAACGGTTGCTTGATAGGATCGAAGCCGGTGATATCAGTCATGACATTAACGTACGATTGCAACGCCGTAATGAAGAACGGGAAACCCTTCAGGAACAACTGGCGAGTTTGCAACGTGGTAGAGTTCAGGACAGAGAAGCTCCTACTGCTGTATGGCTACGGGAGCAGCTTTCCAGCATGCACGAAGACCTACAGGTGTCTTCTCCTACCGCAAATGAGTCATTGCGTAACCTGATTGGAGGAGAGATTATTTTAGAGGAAATCGATATTCCCCTAAGAAAAAGAAAGGCTTTGCGTGGAACGTTCAGGCTCACCGCACATGGCGTTTCTGGTGAGGCGGTTAATGGTACTCCAGCTCAGAATGCCGCTGAGCATGCGAAGCTGATATCAATAGATTTCATTCAGACGGATGCAACAGAAATCCAGAGGGAGGTTGCAAAAGAAATGTATGATAATGGTGAACCGATGAAGAACATTGCAGAGGCTCTTAATGTTGGAAGAGCTCGTGTAACATTACTGTTACATGAAGCTTTTGAATTACTGGGATTGGAAAAACCAGACGGACGCCAGCGTCGATGGCAGTTGGATACCTCACATCAAAAGCCCCTCTTCCATCAGAATATAGCTGAGAATGTGATGGAATTATTTCACAAGAATAAAACATATGGTGAGATTGCCCAACAGTTGGGGGTTTGCCGAAACGTTATTACCGCAGCCGTTAAATTCTGGCACCAGCAAAAAGGATTGCCCGTTCCCGATGGTCGAAGTCGGAGGAAAACACTGTAGTTAATGAACAGAAGCCATATCGATCGGTCGGCTACCAGGAATGGTTGTCGGCCGATATTTTTACTATTCGGTCTAACTGGGGCGATCTCACGGGACGCGAACCGTATTACAGGTTGGGAGTCTCAGGGTGCATTGGAGGGTTGAACCGGCCTATCGCTTAGTCGTCAGACCAGAAAAAAATAAGATTGAGACGCTGCTTACAGTATTACGTTCTATTAAAGCAGAAGGCCGGGGCTCTGTATTACTCAGAATCCCCGGCCGGTCATCAGTTGCGGCCTGATGAATCAGGCCATTTTGTACAGCAGCAATTTGAACCTTTGAATGTTGTAATCACAATCAAACGGATTTCTAATCAGCACAAATCTAGCACAAAATCAGAATCTTCAATTCCGGTTGATCGTTTGGTCCTACAAATAAAGGGTCAAAAGCGGTCTTGTACAAAAAGGAGCGGAGAGAGGGGGATTCGAACCCCCGGTACCTTGCGGCACACCGGTTTTCGAGACCGGCACATTCGGCCACTCTGTCACCTCTCCGGTTAGATGTTCGCGTATTTATTTCATTCTGCTCTCTCGAATGAACAGACAGCATAGTCAGATCACTGTGCAGCGTCAAATTCGAACAGGCTGAACTTCATATCGATTGTACTGGCACCGCCGGGATTCGCTGCCAACTACCTCTGCTGTTTTGTCGTAAGAATTTCAGTGTGTCTTCGTCTCCAAATCCCGTTATACAGTCAGATTCTGTTTAAGGACTGGAAATATAAACCTTTCCCTGCATCTTTCTTGCAGACTCTCTGTCGTCGGGATATGCTGTTATTTATAGATATTTTCTGTAAAGATTGGTTCACCATCAACTTTGGAAAATCAACAGGTACAGAAAATCGCTATCTGACAGCGAACATTTAGTAGATGAAGTAGGTATAATGAGAGCCGGGGTATGTCCATGTTCTGTGTGGCAGCCTTTAAACTCGTGATTTCACAGGTCTAGCGTCCTCTCTTTCACGACCTCGGTTCATCCGTTCATTAGCGATGGAATTTATAATATGCGTCTATTCCATTTTGTTTCGATCGTGAGTCTGTTTACGATTTTGACAACCGTCTCTTCTGTCTCCGCAGAGGAGCAGTATCTCGAATTTCTTCAAGGATTACGGGATAAAAACTATCACGACACGGCATTGCTGTATCTCGATAAAATTGCAGCCGACAAGTCGACGCCTAAAGAGATTCAGGAGTTAATTCCTTTCGAGCGTGCGATGACACTGTTGATGTTCTCGCGGACTCAAACTCAGCCGGATGAGCAGGAAGAAACACTCAATCAGGCTCTGGCACAGCTGTCGTTATTCACGAAACAGTCTCCCAATCATCCCATGGCAGGGACTGCGAATACAGAACGCGGCAAAATTATCCTGGAAAAAGCGGAAGTAGAAGGCCGCAAAGCACAGTCTCCTGCAGAACAGAATAATAAAAAAGCACATCAGGCAGAGGCCCGAAAACTGGTTGCCCAGGCCAGGGACATTTTTCAGAAAGCCTATAATCTGCACGAAAAGACCTGGAAATCATTTCCCGCAACTTTCATTGATAAACAGAAAGAACCGGAAAAATATGAAGCCCGGGCCAAAGCGGAAATTCAATTCATGAGTGCCCAGCTGGATCTGGCACAATGTACTTATGCTGAAGCGCAAACCTACGATCCCGGCAGTGCTGATTTTAATCGGCTTCTGAAAAAAGCTGCTGAAGAGTATGCCAAAATTCACGAACGTTATCGCAGTCAGGTTGGTGGATTATACGCCCGCATGTGGCAGGGAAAGTGTTTTGAAGAACAGGGTGAACTGGGACAGGCTCTGGGAGTCTACAATGAGCTGCTGGGACACCCTGGTAATTCATCGGCTATTAAAAGCTTGAAAGATAACTGTCTGCAGTTTCGGTTAATCTGCATGAATGATGAGAAGAAAAAAGATTATCAGCTGGTCATCAAGGAAGCGGAAGAGTGGCTGAAGCAAAATCGTTCTCGCAGCCGCACAGCTATTGGGCAGGGGATCACCTGGGAACTGGCACGTGCTCAGGAAGCACTGGCTAATAAGGAAGGAACAGACAAGGCAGATCAGGAACGGATTCTCAGACAGGCCCTGGTAAATGCCCGCTTTGTCAATGCATTTCGCGGTAAATATCGAGATGTTTCCCGACTGATGATGGGCCGAATTAATGCCAAACTACAGAAAAATGCAGGAGGAGATCCGCAGGATTTTGCAACCGCTTACGGGCTGGGACAGGACCGCCACAAGCAGACCCAGACTTTGAAAGACAAACTGGCAGCAGCAAAGTCTGCAGCGGATAAAAAGAAGGCGCAGGTCGAACTGACTCAATACATGGAAGAGACCGCCCGCATTCTGCGAATCGCATTGAAACTGGCAGATAGTAAAACCGATCCCAAGGAACTGGATCATGCCCGTTTTCTGCTGAGTTATACATATTATAATCTCAGACGCAGTTATGAATGTGCGATTCTGGCAGAGTTCATTTCGAAAAGCGATGACAAAATTAATGGCGGTATGTCATTGGATGCGGCTTACCTGGCTTTGGCTGGCTATCTGCAGGCTTATAATGATTCTCCGAAGAATTTACGTTACGTTGACAATCAGCACATGGAGGCGATCTGTAACCAGATTACCAGTCGATGGCCTGAAAGCGGACGTGCCAATGATGCCCGGATTCAGCTGGGTAATATTTACAGTTCCACGGAACGGCCCGCCGAAGCAGCAAAATGGTTTTCTCAGGTTCCACCGACTGCACCTCAATATACTGACGCGCAGATTAGAGCCGGCCAGGCATACTGGAACAGCTATCTGACAGCAATGTCACGTCGTTCCGAGGCTACTCCGGAAAGTGCGAAAGAATGGTCTGCATTAGCAGACAAGCATCTTCGCATCGGTATTGCAGCAACCTTGAAGTCTCTCGCTCCCAATGCAAAGACTCCTGAAGATTTAACTGCTGCAAAGACATCACTGGCACAAATTGCCTTGAATAACGGTCAATACCAGGAAGCGATTGATATTCTGACTAAAGATCCGCATTCGGTTCTTAAAGCCATTCATGTTGCAAAAGGAACTAAACGGCCTGCGAAGGGGGTACAGAGCAGTGAGTTTGCAAATCTTGTCTACCAGTTGCAACTGCGTGGATATATTGGTCTGCAGCAAATCGACCTGGCGCGAAAAGCGATGAAAGAGCTGGAAGAATCGGCTTCAGGTTCCGGAGGCGAATCAATTACCGAGATGTATCGACAGCTGGGTGAGAAAATTACAGAAGAGATTGAGCGCCTGAAAGCCACCGGAGACACCAAACGAATTGATGATGTGCGAAAATCACTGGAAACATTCCTGACTGATATCTTCAAACGCAAAGACCAGACCTATGGATCACTGGTCTGGATTGGTGAGACCTATTATGGCATGGGACAGGGAGCCAGTGAAAACCCGACTGTGGCCCGTGGCTATTACGACAGAGCCGCTGCAGCGTTCGAAGAAATTCTGAAACGTCAGGAAGCTACCAGTGATTTCATGCCAGGTAAGTTTCAAGTCGGGATTACACTGCGTCTGGTAAACTGCAAGCGGGAACAGGGTGAGTATGAAGCAGCAATGAAACTGCTTGCCCCAATTGTGAAGGAAAAGAATACTTCGCCTGAAGTGCAGTTTGAAGCCGCCAGTCTTTTGCAGGCCTGGGCTGGAAGCGGTCAAGGTGATAACAATGCAAAATATCTGGAAGCCATTAACGGGATGGAACTGGAAAACGGTGCAGTGATACGTGGCTGGAATTATCTGGCGCGGTCACTACAAAATTCTATAGAAAACGCGAGTAGTGAAGATCTGAAGAAGATGTATCAGAAGATGTACTACGATGCTCAGTACAATAAGGTAGATTCACTCAGAAAATATGCGATTGCCGTCAATAATGCTGACAGTCTGGATCGCACGAAATCTGAAATCAATGTCTTTGGTCAGACCAACGTTGATCTTCCGGATGAAGTCTGGAAGCGGTTCAACGAGCTGTATCGTCAGGTCCAGACCGATATGGGTGAAGATCCACAGGATCTGGCACGACGCTTTAGTGCCAGCGAAACTGTCGCAGCCAATGATGCGTCCCCACTGAAAACAAAGACTCCAGCGGATACCCAGCAGAAAGTGGCGCAGCAGCCGACAGAACAGGCGACGGGGGGATCCAATACGATGATCATCGTACTGGTTCTGCTGGTTGGAGTTGGTGGTGCCGTTGCATTCTACTTCTTTGGATTAAAGCCCGGAAAGAAAGCACCGCGTCCCTCTTATCAACTGGCGACGAATGTCATTATGCCTTCCGAGATTCCTGCTCCAGCGCCTTCGAGTCCTAAACCGAGTCGATCGGAACCGTCAAAGTCATCCCTGCCTGATTTCTCAGTGGAGAAACCTCGCAGTAAAGCAGAACCAGCAAAAACCAGAAGCAGTAAGCCAACTGAGAAGTCAGATTCCAATAAAAGTGATTCCGGTAATGAAAAACGTAAGCTGACCCCGGAACAAATCGCTGCTCGTAAAGCAAAACTGGCACAAATGTCGCCGGAAGAAATCGCTGCCCGGAAAGCAGCAATTGCCAAGAAAAAAGCAGCCCAGGCAAAACAACAGAAACAGTCACGTCCTCGTCCCGAAAGTGAATCCCAGGACAGCTGATGATTCAGCTGGTATGACTCTGAATTTAGAAATCCACTCGAGATGAGATACCAATTATCGTTGAGGAGCAATCAACTCATGAAACGTCCGATCTGGTCAAGTTTGATTCTGCTGGCAGGACTTTCGGTTCTGACCGCGTCAAAAGCTACTGCTGCAGATACGATTTATCAATATGACAGCAACAGTCCGCTGCTGGGAGATGTCAGTGGCTACACTAAGACGGAACTGACTTTAAAACGCGGTGCTACCAATGTCAAAATTCCGGCGAATGAGATTGAACGTGTTCGCTGGGACGGTGAGCCGCCACAGTTGAATATTGCCCGCAATCAGGAACAGAACGGAAATTTTGCAGCAGCTTTGGAAGAGTATAAGAAAGCGGAAGGTTCAGCGAGTCCGAATCTGAAAAAGAGTCTGCAGTACATGATTGCCCGTGCGACTGCCCGCAGTGCTAAAGCAAATCCCGCTCAATTGGATAATGGCATTAAACTGCTGGATGATTTTGTCAAAGCCAATGCTGATCACTTCAGTTATTATCCTGCGATGAAACTCCTGGGAGAATCCTATCTGGCGAAGAAAGATTATGCGGCTGCCAATTCCGCATTTGGAACCGTTGAGCGTTCCCCCTGGAAAGATTACCAGATGGACGCCAAGAATATGAAAGCACGGGTGCTGCTGGCTCAGGGTAATACAAAAGGGGCTCTGGCCGCTTTTGAAGCAGTCGCCAAAATGGATGGCAAGACACCAGGTGAGCTGGCCAGTAAGCATGCCGCGCAGCTGGGAAGTGCCATCTGTCTGGAGAAAGAAGGCAAACCTCAGGATGCCATTAAAGTCCTGGATGAAATTGTTAAAAATGTCAGCTCCACACAGAGTAGTCTGCTGGCAGAAGTATATCTGAAAAAAGGGGACTGTTACCAGGCTTTAGGTGAATCGAAAGAAGCGCTGATTGCCTATCTGCACGTAGACGTTCTCTTTCCATCGGATCCCGCTGTGCATGCTGAGGCTTTGTATCACCTCTCAACACTTTGGGGAAAAGTTCAGAATAAAGAGCGGGGAGCAGAGGCACGAGCAGTATTGCAGCAGCAGTATCCCGACAGTGAATGGGCGCAAAAAGCCGCTAAAGGCTGATAAATTGACGTGAAA
The DNA here is from genome assembly GCA_020426085.1 of Planctomycetaceae bacterium. GTDB lineage: Bacteria > Planctomycetota > Planctomycetia > Planctomycetales > Planctomycetaceae > Gimesia. The sequence goes on from JAGQQP010000072.1 coordinate 8,193, forward strand.
GTCAGATTGCTGGCAAGATTCGTCAGGTCTTCCCTTTACAATGCAATTTCGGCCTATAAATAATAGCACACTTGTATTTAAGACACTTTGAGTCCTACAGCAAGATATCCACGATTAACACTCCTTTCAGTAGACCGGAGACCACAACGATGATGATGGGGAATTCCTTGGAACGGAATCAGACTTCACTGGCTTTTCGTAGCCTGAGCATATTATTACTTCTGGCTGTCGTACTGACACCGTTTGGTCTGACAGCGAACAGCTGGGCCTATCAGGACGAAGCGGCACCTGCTGCGAGTGATGCACCGGCTGCCAATGAAGCTGCCGCTCCGGCAGCTGAACCAGCAGCCGGCGAAGCTCCAGCAGCCGGCGGGGGTGAAGCTCCTGCTGCTGCTCCTGCCGGGAACGCACCACCTGCGGCACAGGAAAGTTTCCTGGCGTGGATGATTCGTGCTTCCGGATTTTTCGGTCTGATCCTGTTGCTGCTTTCTTTTCTGATGGTGGCATTGATCATGGCGAATGTACTTTCCATCCGTCGCGATAACCTGATGCCTCCCGATCTGATTGGGGCTTTTGAAGAGAAAATCAATAACAAAGATTACCAGGGAGCCTACGAACTGGCAAAAAGTGATGATTCTTTTGTTGCCCGGGTATTGGCAGCTGGGTTGAGTAAACTCAATCAGGGCTACTCCGAAGCAGTCGAGGGAATGCAGGAAGTGGGCGAAGACGAAAACATGGCCATGGAGCACAAGTTGAGTTACCTGGCTCTGATCGGTGCGATTGCTCCGATGATCGGTCTGATGGGTACTGTTTATGGTATGATTTTGAGTTTCCAGACGATTGCCAACTCAGCGACTTCGCCTAAACCATCCGAGCTGGCAGATGGTATTTCGACAGCGTTATTTACAACTCTGGAAGGTTTGACCGTCGCGATTCCCGCGATGATTTTCTACAGCCTGCTGCGAAACCGGGTCTCCCGTTTTTCACTGGAAGTCGGCATGATCAGCGAAAGCCTGATGAACCGCTTCTCTTCCAGCAGCAAATAAAATGTCATCGATCAAACAGACAGGATGCACTTCACATCCTGTCAAACCCTGATTGAGCAGAGAGTGATTCAATGAAAATTAAAGGAAAAAAGCCGGCAGTGGCTGACGTGGATATGACGCCGATGATCGACATCGTATTCCAGTTGATCGCGTTTTTCATGGTGATTACCAACTTCGAGCAGATTCAAGCGGATGAACGCGTGAAACTGCCTTCGGATTCTCTGGCAAAACCACCCGAAGTTAAAGCTGCGGATGAACTGGTGCTGAATATCGGTTTCGACCGGAACGCTGCGGGGGAAATTACCGATCCCGAAGCCTATATTTTTTATAATGGTGAGCAGATTCCCGTGCTGAAATTCGGACCAAAATTCGAACAGGAAGCACGAATTTACAAACAGAAAAATCAGGATCCGAAAGATGTGCCTGTCATTCTGAGAGCTGATGCACTGGTCAAAACAGGTCTGGTTCAGGATCTGATTAAACTGGCGCAGGAAAACGGCTTTACCAAATTTGCCTTCAAAGCAACTCAAAAAATCGAATAACGACCGTTAACAGGATTCTGTTAACGGAACCGTTTTTAATTTGTCAGGATCAATTCCTATGAAGTTACGCAATTCAGGTCGAGAAGCGGAAAAGATCGAGCCACAGATGGCGCCGATGATCGATGTGGTTTTTCAGCTTCTGATTTTCTTTATGTTGACGCTGAATATCGTGGAGCCGGAAGGCGACTTTAATGTCAACATGCCGATTACTAACAGTTCAGAAGCTTCAGATGAACCACTGCTGCAGACTGATATTAAAGTCAGGCTGATTGCGAATGAAGATGGTTCTCTCAACAACATTCGGGTGGGCCAAAACAATCTGGGAAATGGCCCCAATGTATTTGCCGGCCTGAATAATGAGATTCTGTTATATATCATTAAACCAGGGAGCGCGATTTCTAAAGATATGGAAGTCGAACTGGAAGCCGATTACAACCTGCATTACGAATATACCCTGAAAGCAGTGAGTGCCTGTACCGGACGCCTGGATCCTTCCGGGAAACACATTGTCCGTTACATCGAAAAAATCAAGTTTGCACCACCAGTGGGGCGTCCAACTGAGGGCAGCTAACCGTTCCATGGAATAAATCTTTGAACAGCTCGCAGACAGTCCTGTCTGTGAGCTGTTTTCATTTTGTAAAAACAATGGAAATTGAGACCGTGATTCGGGGCAGACACACGCGGAAGGATTGCGAAATTCATGTTAGAATCAATGGTTCTGGTTTCCTTTTCAGTAGCAACCGCCTATTTGTTTGGCTATAGTGTACGATTATCCTTTGCCTGAAACGGGTATCAAGGTTTTTAATAACAGCTTTGTATTTAAAGGTTTAACAGACCTGAATATAACAGCTGATGTCTGTTGTGTGTTTGGGAGATCACACAATGATTTTGTAACCTCGTTCTTTATGAAGATCAGGAGGAGTGAGAGTCGGTTATTAATATGAAGTTTCAGTGAAGGAACAGACGAGGTCCTGAATCGAAACCTGACTGACTGTCACAATTCAGAATCATCCAAGAGAGAACGAAGTGCTGTCTGGAAATTTCCGATCTGGATCGTTCACAAGGCTGAGTACAGCGTGTGAATGTCCCGGTTTGCGAAATGCCTGTTTGACAAAAATCAAAATCATTCCCAATCTCTTGGATGTCTGAGACTTATTTCCGGAGAACAGGGATGTTGCTGGATCAGATTCAAGCGAATCCATTAGCTTGAATCACCTGTTTTACAATGAGTTTCAACATGCGAGAATCAATGGGGACAAGTAACTAGAATCTTGCCTTAGACTTAAAGTGATTCATTTGTAATGTTGTTAATCAGTATTCGTGTGCTCTACGCATTTGTATGCGCAGGAGCCATCGCCACATTTGTCAGTTCTAACCCGCCCAGCCCCGTCGATCAGTCTCCACTGCTCGCGTTTGTCCTGTTGATGATTCTGACACAGGCAGTGACCTGCCTGGACTTGCTCATTGGACGCAAACGGATCGAACTGGTCTCGGCCATCTATTTCGGCCTGCTGGTCGGTGTGTTGCTGAGTTTCTTACTGAAACTGGCTTTAGATCCGGTGATCTCCAAGACACCGTGGGGTGAGGGAGTGGTCATGATTACGACACTGAC
>JAGQQP010000728.1 GCA_020426085.1 Planctomycetaceae bacterium
TCATGACACAGCGGATAGCCTGCGACAGAAAATGAACGAGTTTCGCCAGACCCTGTTTGACCGGCATGGACTGCTGCGAAAAGATCCAGAGACGGGTGAAATTCTCTACAGCTTTATTCACGGCAACTGGGCACTCTGTAACTCACGCCCCGATGGTCGCTGGTGTGGCGTGGACAATGAAATTGAAATTCTGCTGGAAACCGGCTGTTATGCCGACCTGACGATGCCTTCGGCCCCCAGTAATACCCAGACCGAGATCATCAACAGCATCTATTACGCCAAAAACCGTCCAGGCGAACGGAAGTCACAGAACCAGGGTATTCATGCTCAGGTTGGTCAGACACCTGATTCAGACAGCCTGCTGATGATCCAGGGTCCGTTAAGACTCGACTGGAGTCAAAGAAAATGGGGAGTCATGCCTCGCATCGAAAATTCCGACCTGCATGCGGGACGTCCCGGGACTGTCAATCGCCTGCATCACTGGCTGGCAGCAGATGTGCATGTCACAGGACGTCCAGACTGGACTTTCATCAAACTCCATACCCATGGTGCCAAACCCGGTAATATCGACACCCTGCTGGGAACGGAAACGGAAGCGTTTCACAGTGAACTTCGTGCAGAAGCCGAACGGCATCCGGAGTGGAAATATTACTATGTGACTGCCTGGGAGATGGCAGCCCTGATCCATCAGGCAGAACAGGGAGCCACCGTTCCTGATTTTGATTTGATTCACAAGAATCGCCATTCTGCATCGGGCCCACTGGTCAACACTGAGAAACCTGCGTTCAGCAGTAGATAATAAAGAAGGTTGTCATTCTTTTTTTCACACGATTTCAGCGGACACCTCTTTCTGAACAGATTCGCATTGACCAAAATATTAAGATTTGCCAAGATCACCGGCGAAGGTAATATGGTCAAGAGACCTTTCTTCAGAATTCCTATCTTATCATTCGATACCGAAAAACCAGCAAGCGCACTGCTGGTCTGATCGCGAGAGAAATCCATTCTGGCTCATCAACGTTTCAAGGAGGAAACAAAATGAGTGTCACATTAGTGCATACCGGCGTATCACATACTCGTATCGAGTACTGTATTTGGGAAGCACTGAATCAGGCCTGGCCTCACTCATCGACGATTGCCCGCTTTGGTACGAAATTTTCTCCTGCGCAGGAAATCAATTCGATTAACTCTGATCTGATCATCAGTACCAGCCTCGAAGCAGCTGCCTCGGTGAAATGCAAAGAGAATCAGTTACACATGTGTTACCTGGAGCCGCTTTCCAGCAATCAGGCTCCTCTCAATCAACAGCTCATCAACAGTCTGACTAAAGTTGAGTTTGTTGTGCCCACCAAAACGCTTCAGAATCAGAACCGAGATCGATTCACCTCGTTCGTCAAACCACCTGTGGACACTGACTTCTTCTGCTCCGGATTTGAACAGAGAAGTGAATTTTACCTGCTGATTGTCGATGGCCAGTGGTCGGCATCCGATCAACTTGCGGTAAATGCCTGTCAGGAACTGGGACACAGCCTCTCGATTGCAGGGATCTCTGCCGAGGACCTCCCACAGGAACTGCAGGATCATTCATTGATCGAAGTTCTGGGTCCACTGGATGATCAGCAATTGCGGGATCAATACCGCCTCTGTTCTGCAGTGATTTGTCCCCGTGATGTTGATTTCGACCTCTCCGCCGTTGAAGCTCAGAGTTGTGGTACCCCCGTCGTGATCTACTCTGACTGCGAAGCAGCCCGGTCAGTCGTCTGTTTCGAACAGAATGGCCTGGGAAGCGGAATTTATTTTGAAGAACAGACGGTTGCCTCTCTAGTCAGTGCAGTCCGTGAACTGGAACTCAGACCACAGCGTTGCCAGCCAGTCATTGGTTGGTGCTGTGCGGCACAGTTTTCCTTCCATCAGTTTCAGATTTCCTTTAACCAGGCAATCGCCAAAGAAATCGCCTACCGGATACAGACGGCAGCGAGGAAAAAACTGGAACAGGATCAGCAGGATCAAGGTCCCGCAGAAGAACGGATCGCCGCATAGTTCGAAAATCACTTCTTCCCTCTATGATCGAAATTGAACCAATCAGATGGGGATGCGTCTTCATTTCAGACTCCCTCTGGACCAGCAGATTTCGTCGATCTAAATCAATCCCGAAATGTCATATTGGGAAGTTTGCGCAGACAATTCCACCTGAAACCGTTTTCTGTTCACGAACTGCAAGCGATCTGAACTCTTCTCATTCCAGGCTTGAGAATTCGAAGTAAGCACTTCTGAAAATCACATCAACAAAAGTAGATTTTCTGATAAACGCCTTTTCGAATTCCTCTCATTCTTCTTCTATACCAATTACTTACAATCTCAGTAATCATTACGGTGCGCGAACGAGCAAAACGAGAATGGCAGAAATAGAAACTGCTGCACCTCGAATCA
>JAGQQP010000729.1 GCA_020426085.1 Planctomycetaceae bacterium
CACCTGGAAAGCGTGATCGAACAACTGCTGGCTGCGGAAGGGGATTTGCCGGCATGTCATGTGGTCAACTCCAGTCTGAGCGGCGAATATATCAAGCGGCTGTTCGATTCGGGTCGCTATGATCGCGATGCCGCCAAACTGCCGGGCCTGGATTATATTTTCATCCGTTACGGATTGAACGACCGGGCGCGACGCGAAAACTTCACCGAGAATTTTCCCAAAGACTTTCATCAGCTGCTGGCGCGGCTGCGTGAAGATCATCCCCACGCAGTATTGATTCCGATGACGGTGATCCCGTTCGCAAACGAAGAGGGGAGTAAAGCCATCAATGACCTGGTGTTTGAGGTAGCGAAGAAAGAGAACCTGGAGGTCTTCGATATTTATCCCCGTTATGCAGAGGAACTGAAGAAAGGGGAAAACATGCTCAACTATCGGCGCTATCCGCTGGCGAAGGTTCCGGAAAAATATCATGAACTGGTGAAGCCGTTTGTGCAAAAAGGGAGTGTGGTGGTGATGGCGAATGAACTCGATCCGATTCTCGGCGACCTGCCCGGCTGGTATTCGGACCGTCATCCCAACCTGGCAGGTTACAATGTGATTGCTGATGAGACCGCTGAGTACATGGCAAAACTGTTGCGGGCGAAACAACCGAAAACAGAAAAGAAGCAGTAACGAGCTGTAATAATGGCTACCATCAACTGACTGGAGAGTGAGTGCTGATGCGATATTTATCATTGATGATGTCGTCCGTATTGAGTCTGACCCTGTTGCTGTGTGTGCTGCCTGCCGATGGATTTGGTGCCCTCTCTGCGGGGGTCGCTGCCATTGACATTACCCCGGAAACATTGCCGGCGTTGCAGAATGGCCAGTTCCTGGAGATCAAACAGAGCAAAGTGCTGGATCGACTGTATGCCCGCTGTTTTGTGCTGCAGTCAGGCGAGACGACAGTGGCAATCGTTGTCGTTGATTCATGCATGATACCGAGGAGTATCTGCGATCGGGCAAAGATTCTCGCCAGTCAGAAAACGGGCATTCGCGTGGAGCGGATTCTGATTTCTTCGACGCACACCCATACCGCGCCGAGTGTAATGGATCTCTGCCTGGGTACGAACAGTGATCCAGCTTACGAACGTTTTCTGCCTCCCAGACTGGCGGAAGGAATTGCGAAAGCGTTTTTGAATCTGGAGCCGGCTCAGATCGGTTACACGTCTGTCGACGCCCCCGAACATACACACTGCCGACGCTGGTTGCGACAGCCAGGCAAGCCGGGCGAAGATCCGTTCGGGGACAAAACCGTGCGCGCCATGATGCATCCCGGGTATCAGAATCCGGAATTCACCGGACCGGCGGGACCGGTAGACTCAGGTCTCTCGCTGCTCAGTATCCGGTCAGCCGATGGGTTACGTCCGTTGGGTCTGCTGGCCAATTATTCGATGCATTATTTCGGGGCACGGGGCGGATTTTCTTCTGATTACTATGGGAAATTCTGTCAAATACTGGAAGAAAAAATCGGGAAAACCGGCGATCCCAAAAAACCATTCGTGGCAGCAATGTCGCAGGGAACTTCGGGTGATCAGCAGTGGATGGATTACTCCAAGCCGCGCCGCAGTGATTACGGTATCGATCAGTATTCGAGTGAGCTGGCGGAGATTGCTCTGAACGCTTATCAGAAAATCATCTATGGCACAGGCACTCCACTCCTGGAAATGTCACAGTCGACGCTGGTATTGGATCGTCGCTTGCCGTTTCCTGAGCGACAGGTCTGGGCGGAAGCGATCAATGAAAAACGGGGTGAGCGGCGTCCGGCGAATCGTCCGGAAGTTTACGCCGAGCAGGCGGTGTGGATTGAAGCGCATCCGGTTGAAGAGTTGATTCTGCAGGTGATCTGTATCGGCGATCTGGCGATCACAGCGATACCGAACGAAGTCTATGGAATCACGGGATTGAAACTCAAAGCAGCGAGCCCGTTCCATCACACATTCAACATCAGCCTGGCGAACGGCGCCGCCGGCTACATTCCTCCACCCGAACAGCATTACCTGGGAGGTTACACGACCTGGCCGGCCCGGACTGCGGGTCTGGAGGTTTATGCAGAGCCCCAGATTGTGGGGATACTGCTGGGTATGCTGGAGTATAATTCAGGTCAGCAGCGCAACACGTTGACGACGGACTTTTATACCGTGGAGCAGCGGGCTGCATTTCAGCGAGCAATCGCAGACGATAACAATCGGATAAACCGGGGGCGAAAGATTGTTAAGTCAAAGGATTGATTTGGTAGGGTAACGAGAAAAAAATTGGGTGGCCCCGAATGTAATTCGGGGTTGTCGGAGACAACAGGAGGTTGTGAGAGAAAGTGTTGAATGAAGAGCGAGTTTCCGACCCTGGTTTTTGCAGGGTGCGGACCCATGTGTCCGCCCGC
>JAGQQP010000730.1 GCA_020426085.1 Planctomycetaceae bacterium
CGCTCTACCCCGCCTGACATGTTAAGATTCAGATTCTAAGCCAAATCACATCAGAAAACCAAGAGTAACAGGTGAGTTTCTCCAATAAAATCGGGCACAACACTCCCCGTTTTCCCGACAAAGCCCCTGCAACGTAAGTTCCTGTCCTAATACCTTTAACGATCATTTAAGGTGACCTCATGATCCAAATTAAAACCCGACCACAAACCACACACATACGAACACTACTTCTGTCGCTATAACTCAGAGTAAAGCTGATTCATACTCCTTGGGGACACTGGTCATAACTTCATTTCCATTCCGGGTGACCAGCACATCATCCTCTATCCGCACGCCTCCCCAGCCAGGGAGGTAAATGCCTGGTTCGACCGTCACAATCATGCCCGGCTTCAGTTCCGTCGGCACATTTCCCCCCAGGCGGGGACCTTCATGGATATCCAGACCAATCCCATGACCGAGGCTGTGAGTGAACTGTTTGCCGAAACCCGCCTTTTCAATCACCGTACGGGCCACACGATCCACGTCCTGGCAGAGCACTCCGGGGCGGATCGCTTTGATTGCCGCCAGCTGTGCCTTCAGAACAGTCTGATACACCTTTTCCAGTTTGGCAGGCGGTCGCCCGTGAATGATCATCCGGGTGAGATCACTACGATAGCCTTTCTGAGTCATTGCGCCCCAGTCCACGAGCAGAAATGGTGAATCACCAATCAGCTTTTCGGTCGGCATCGCATGTGGCAGGGCTGCCCGCTCTCCCACAGCGACAATCGGATCGAAGGCCGCCTGTCGGGCTCCAAACCTTCTCATCGCGTGTTCCAGTTCGTGGGCTCCCTGCAGTTCCGTCATCTCAGGCGTCAGCATTGCCCGAAAGACTTCATAACCGCGTTGTGCCTGCTCGATCGCTTCACGAATCTCCTGTATTTCGGAGGCATCCTTGATCATCCGCAGTTCTTCCACCAGACCCGCAATCGGGATCCACTGAGCGGCGGGAGAAATTCCGCTCATGGCATCCAGCTGTTCGCAGGTCACGATATGGCTCTCAAATCCCAGTTTGGGCAGATGCGAGTTCTTGAGCACCTGCTCCACCGCCGTGATCATCGACTCGGTCGCTTTACGAATGTAGACATCCAGATCCGGACACTCTTCTTCCAGCTGGGTCGTGTACCGCCCGTCACTGATTAATACTGTCTGCCCTTTGCCGATCAACAGGTAACTCGAATCCCCGCTGAACCCGGTCAGATAAGTCACATTCGTTTCACTGGTAATCAACATCGCCTCGGCGCCCCTGCGCTTCAGCTGCGAAATCAACTTCTTCCTGCGAGCGGCCAGATAATCTTTACTCATGATGGTCCTTCATTAATGGTGTCAGTCAGTGACCTGCTGGAAACACTGGGCTGTATGGTTTTCATCGATTTAAAATTTACCGGTTAAAACGGTCATGGCGGATCTTATCTCTTTTAGCAGAATTTTGCGAAGAAAAAAAACCGAACTTTCAGTTTACCGGTTTGAAGTGCTATGATTTTACAGGGCGAACCCTTGAATTCTCTTCTGATGCCACACCTACTCTTCTGAATATCGATTCTGTATGAATGAACAAACCGACGATCTGATATTTAAAATCCAGGATATGGACTGCGTCGAAGAAGTGACCATACTCAAGCGGGAACTCTCGCCCCTGGTCGGTGGTGAAGAACATCTGTTCTTTGATGTACTCAACCGAAGAATGACGGTCCGCTCTCAAGCGGAAAACGTCTCTGCCGAATCGATCATGCAAACCATCAGCCAGACCGGCATGAGTGCCGAACTCTGGAACGAAGACGCAAAACAGACGGAGAAAGGAACTTTCTGGTCTCGCCAGGGTAGAACCATTCTGACCACTCTCAGCGGCGCTTTCATGGGAACCGCTTTTCTGACACACGTCTTTCTGACCGGCAGCTTCGGAGCAGCTCTGGGAGCGGAACAGACGGCGCACGGTGCAATGCCATTACCAGTTCGCCTGCAATATTTAGCCGCCATTATCACCGGAATCTGGTTTGTGCTGCCGAAAGCCTGGTTTGCGCTGAAACGTCTACGACCCGATATGAACCTGCTGATGTTTACCGCCGTCATTGGCGCGCTCTGTATCGATGAATGGTTCGAAGCGGCTGCCGTCGCATTTCTGTTTGCCTTCTCACAACTGCTCGAAGCCTGGAGTGTCGGCCGCGCGCGACGTGCTGTCGCTGCTTTAATGGATCTGTCCACTCCCATCGCCCGCATACGCGATGCAGACGGCAGGGAAATCACAGTCGACGCCGAATCGGTCGAAGTCGGCACCACGTTTATTATTCGTCCCGGAGAAAAGATCCCCCTGGATGGCGAAGTTCTCAAAGGAAACAGCGAAGTCAATCAGGCTCCCATCACCGGTGAATCCATTCCGGTT
>JAGQQP010000731.1 GCA_020426085.1 Planctomycetaceae bacterium
CATAAAGGTTCTCCTGCTGATCGAGCAGGATTGAAAGTCGGCGATAAGATTACGCATATCGACGGTCAGGATGTGGGTAAGGCATTGAATCCTCTGCGACTTCCCAATTATTTCTCGGGTCGCGCCGGCGAAACGATTCCCATCGTCGTGAATCGCAAACAGGATGGTGCACAGCCGACAGAGGTCAGCCTGAATGTCGTCCCTCTCGACAATCCTGCCTGGCTGGAACACCCTGTCTTTTCCAATACACCACTGGCAGTAGAATCACTGGGGATTGCCTTTCATCTGATTCCTACGGTCCTCAAAGTGGAAGAAGAGAGTCCGGCTGCGCAAGCAGGGATTAAACCGAATGCTTTGATTAAGAAAATCAAAATTCTCTATCCGGAAAATCAAACCGCGGCCGATTGGGGACCCATCCCGGAAGTCACTTATGAATTCGATGATAAAAACAAGAACTGGGCGAATGCATTCTGGGAGATGCAGGTTCGTCCCGGCTGGCCAGTCGAATTGACTTACAGTCAGGATGGTAAGATCGTCGAGAAAAAGATCAATCCGTGGGTTAATCCCAAGCAGAAACCAGAGGAACAATGGTCGTTGCCTGTTCGTGGTATCCGCTTACAGTCACTGCGTGAAATACAGAAGGCTGACAGTATGGGACAGGCGCTGGGAATGGGAGTGCAATACACAACGAACTCTGCCAAAGACATCTATCTGACTCTGCGAAGCCTGATTACCGGCCGTGTCTCTCCAATGGAGTTGAGTGGACCAGTGACAATTGCCAAAGTCGCTTATGAAGTGGCCCATGATGGTTATGCACAGCTGCTGCTGTTTCTGGGCTTTCTGAGTGTGAATCTGGCTGTGTTGAACTTCCTGCCCATTCCTGTTCTGGACGGTGGCCACATGGTGTTTCTCTGCTGGGAAGGCATCACTCGCAAGCGACCTAATGAAAAAGTTCTGACGGCAGCGACTTATGTCGGGATGATCTTCGTACTGGGTCTGATGATATTTGTTCTGTATCTGGACATCTTCCTGCGGGCATTATCTTAAACTCAATTTCGGAGTGGCTTCAAAAAAAGATTGGGATCTTTAAAAACGATCTGTTAAACTGAAAGTTGCTTCTGATGTTAACGAGTCGTCAGGAGCAAAAGATCCTGTCGCATTTTGGGAGTACAGCGGAGATTTAATTTATGACTGCAGGTCGATCCCCTCATGGTTCAGGAGATCAGGCAGCGGCCTGGCTGGCAACGGTATTCACGCTGACCGGCGGATTATTTGCCTGTATCTTCGTGGTGGTAACCAGCGGCGAACCACCGGGAAGACCCATGATGGTCGCCATCGGACTCATTACCGTCTTGCTGCTAACACTCTGGCTGCTGCGCGAAAAGCCCCCGGAATCACAGCAGGAGAAACTCAGGTTGTGGCACTGGTGGAAGAAGGAAGAAGCAGATCCTTACGAGTACAAACCGCGCCCTCGAAAAAAATCGAGCCGTACCGATTACGGTACAAATCAGCCACCGACTCTCGAATCGATCCGGGAAGCGGCTGATGATCAGCGAACCTGGGTTCCCTCGATTCGGAACATCAAAGAGATTCCAGAGGGTCCCCAGTCTGAGCGTGCTGAATAAACTCGCCGCGTGAGCAGAGCTTATCGGTATCGGGAGAACAGACCGCGACGACGAGCCTGACGTGATGGATCATCGTTTGAATTGGTGTTCTGTCTGTATTGTGGCTGTTGATTGTACTGAGCCGCGTTTTGCTGCTGCAGAAATTGCTTAGAGTATCCAATGATCTGGTCAGAAGGCTCTGGTTTTTCAAAGTCTTTGTACTTCGCCAGTTCTTCCAGGTATTTTGCGTACTCTGGTCGAGTCCGTTCACGATAAATGACCAGTGAGTCAATTGCGTGGTACATGCCACCTGGTTCCAGAGGCTGACTTTTATATTCAATCAGGTCGGTCGCGATACGGTACACAGCACTGCGAACCCACTGCTCATCCAGGCGGTTCTGAGGCAATGCCTCCATAATGAACTCCAGAGTGTGTCCGGTTGTTGAGACTCGTTTATTGACATCGCTGGCGTACTCAGGACCTTCAAAGTATTTTGATGAAAACGAACCGTCCCGGTTCTGCATCGAACGGGCGTATTCAGCGTACTGGCGAACCCGCATACTGGCTTCCAGCCAGGTTCCCCTGAGTTGTTTCTGGTCTTTGAGGTAGCAGTTGACGGCACTGGCGGTTGCGAACAGGCCATGGGTTCCCCCGCAGGCTGATTTGGTCGGTTCAGACTGCATCTGCACCCGCACCAGCTTTTCCATACTCCACTCTTCCTGGCGATCACTCACCCATTCCGTATCCCAGGGGAGGTAGCGGGAAAATGCCCAGAGCGTCCAGGTGATCTCTTCGTTTGTATTT
>JAGQQP010000732.1 GCA_020426085.1 Planctomycetaceae bacterium
GGGTACAGGACTGTTTCCTTCTGTGAAGTAAGTCACAATTCCTGACAGATTCATAGGGATTTTAGAAACGCGAGTCAACACCGGCAGTCGATTCTCTCGCGTCTGCAAACTTAATCTTTCTCAGATTCATATCGTTAAACTGTTGACTGCAAACAGATTCTGGTACCATAAACAACGGACTTCTTTGCATCCGATTGATGCATCGTGTTGTCATATTACATTACCTATTTTAACCCATCAAAGAAATTTGATCAATTGTAGATCCGCAGACATGACAAAACAGGTAATGATATCCGGAATGCTGCTGTTGCTGTTTTCCTCACTGGTAAAAGCAGAAGAACCGCTGGTTGCTCCCAAACCAACTGAACCCGTGAAGGAGATTGATTTTAGGGACCCGATTCCCTTTGGACTGCCTCCTGTCGAATACGGACTCGGCGCACACTCAGATCCCGCATCAGTGATGGACCAGGCGCTGGCCGCCCGGACACTGAAGTTGAAACACGATTCGCAGTGGGGATATCTGCGGGACGTTCTGAAAGCATTGAAAATCCCGGAATCCTCGCAGTTAATGGTCTTTTCCAAGACGGCACTGAATCCACGAATCATCAAGCCGGAAAATCCCCGTGTTGTTTATTTTAACGACGATGTTTATATCGGCTGGGTGCCTGGCGCAGAGAAGATGGAATTCGCTTCGGTCGACCCGTTGAAAGGTACCATTTTTTATGAACTCGCTGTCAGGGAGACAAACGAGCCTCGGCTGATTCGTTCGGAACGTTGTCTGGCCTGTCATGGCGGCGATTCGAGTCTGCGGGTTCCCGGGTTACTTGTTCGCTCATTTCTCACCGATCAGCACGGCCGACCGATTTCCGGCTATTCTCAGATCTCGCACGACAAACCGCTGGAGAAACGCTGGGGGGGCTGGTATGTCACAGGCACACACGCCGACATGACCCATCTGGGCAATCTCTTCAACAAGGATGTCATCGAAGAAGCAAAGGCTAATCCTGCACTCCGTGCGAATCTCAAACAGATCGATCAGTTTGTGGATACGGCAAAATATCTGAACCCGCATTCCGATCTGGTGGCACATCTCATCTTCGATCATCAGGTCCACGGACATAATCTGATCACCCGTGCCAGTATGGAACAGCAACTGGGGCTTCGATCGGATGTAGAACAACAGCTGGTACGGTATCTGTTGTTCCTCGACGAAGCACCGCTGGAAGGGCCTTTACAGGGGACCACTGACTATCAGACAGCCTTTGAACAGTCAGGAAAACGGGATGCCGGCGGACATTCTTTGAAGGACTTCGATCTGCAGACAAAACTGTTTCGCTATCGTCTGAGCTATCTGATCTACACCGACAGTTTCAACAAGATGCCTGCCGCAGCGCGGCGCAGAATTTTGAAGAACATCTACGCGTTTCTGACCGCTCCGGCTGCTGAGCTGGAATCGTCCTGGGACGTCGATCCGGATGCGTTTCCTGTTCAGGAACGCCAGGCGATTCTGCAAATCGTTGCAGAGACGCTGGAGAATCTGCCTGAATTCTGGACAGTTAGTAAATCAAGATAAATAAGCTTCCCACTCACTTTCTGCTGTCCCGCTACAGCGGGATTGCCTTGACCTGCACTCAGGCACTATGATGGCAGTCAGGTTCCTTCCCTTAACCTGGCCTGATTTTGACTCTCCCTGAATTTCATCTACCAAAGTTTTTTATATTTCATTCATCTGAGGTCCCATGCCTTTTTATCATATGTGTTTGACAGGCCTGCGCCTGCTTCTGTTACTGGTCTGTCTGACGGGACCGGTTTTAGCCAGTTTCAATTCTGTTTCCGCAGCCGAGGAATTCTCCGGGTTGAAAGTCCCGGAAGGTTTTCGCGCCACACTTTACGCCGACGATGATCTGGCTCACGACATCTATTCCATGACGATCGACTCACTGGGACGCGTGGTTGTGTCCGGCCCCGGTTATGTGCGCATTCTGATTGATGCCGACGGAGATGGTGTCGCGGAATCATTCGAGCAGTACGCGGATGGGCCAGCTTCCGGTGCCCAGGGAATGTATTTTCTCGGTCGGGATCTGCTCTGCACGGGAGACGCGGGACTGATCCGCTATCGTGATGCCAATGCCGACGATCGCGCGGACGGCAAACCGGATGTCTTTCTGCGGACGCGTACCGGCGGCGAACATAACACGCATTCCATTCAAAGAGGTCCTGACGGATACTGGTACCTGCTGCTCGGAAATACCGCAGGGATCAACGAAAAATACATCACCGCCAAAACGTCTCCCGTGAAAAAACCTTACGCGGGAACGCTGATGCGTCTCAGTCCCGATCTGACAAGAGGGGAAGTGCTCGCAGATGGTTTTCGCAACGCGTATGATTTCGCCTTCA
>JAGQQP010000733.1 GCA_020426085.1 Planctomycetaceae bacterium
CTAATGCCCTGCGGCTAATTTGTCTGGACCGCTGTCAAAGTGCCAGAAAACAAAAGTCACCTGCCTGACGTTGACCTTGAAAATTCCGACCTGGAATAAGTTATGGTCCCGAGCGTCACATTATAAACGATTGATTAGACAAAACCTTAGGTTCCATAATCAGCCTGTGTGTACATTCCGTCAATATATCGCCACATGCTGCCGTTCGGGTTTTTGGGCTGTAACGCTTCGTGCAGACGCTGCGGGCGGACGTTGTCGTAGCACTGCAGCATTGAGAATCGGTGAATCGCCGCGGGAATCCCAACCGAGGTAAAGACCGGATGTCCCGTCGAAGGGAAGGGGCCGCCGTGATTCATTGCCGGGCTGACGGCGACGCCGGTTGGCATCTTGTCATTCAGCAGGCGTCCCACCTTCTGACGTAGAGCAGGGGCCAGCTGATCGTAGAGTCCGTCGTCTTCACCGCCAGTATGAGTGTAAATGCAGCCTGTCAGGTTCCCTTCCAGGCATTCGGCGATTTGAACCAGCTGTTCGTCTGAGTCAGCGACGACGATCAGCGAACTGTTTCCGAAGGCTTCTTCCTGCAGGGCGGCCGGATTTTCCAGGAACTTGCTGCCACTGGCTTTGAGCAGGGTATTCGCACAGGAGAACCCGGGACCATCGGTTTGCAGGCCGCCGGTAACCAGCGTGGCGCCGGCGTTTTGAATGGCAGTGATCCCCGACTGAAAACCGCGCTGAACCCCTTCTCCCAACAGAACGCCCGCAGGGGCGGCTTCGAACTTCTCTTTGACGGCTTCAATGAAGGCATCGGCGGTTTCACCCGCTTTGAGGACGACCAGGCCGGGATTGGTGCAGAACTGCCCCGTTCCCATCAGGCAGCTCCCTTTAAATTCTTCCGCGATGTCCGCGCCCCGTTCGGTCAACGCACCAGGCAGAATGAAGACCGGGTTGATGCTGGAAAGTTCCAGGTAGACCGGCTTGCCCGCTTTGTCGGCGGCTTCTTTGATCGTGAGTCCCGCACTCCGTCCGCCGGTATAACCGATGGCGCCCATCAGGGGATGCGAAACGAACCGGCAACCGTCTGCATGACTCGTGCGGTAAATCAGCTGGACAAAACCTGCGGGCATGTCAGTCGCTTTGGCAGCAGCGTCGGCAGCTTCCGCGAAGATCTGCGTGGTTCTGGGATGCGAGGAATGTCCTTTTGCGATCACCGGATTCCCGTCAGCAACGGCAGCAGCAAAATCACCGCCGGCAATACTGTTGAAGGCGAAGGGGAAATTGTTCGGGCCGAAGACCGCCACCGGGCCAATCGGACCAAACATCGAACCGATGCCGGTTGCAGTGTCGATGGTGGGTTGTGTCCAGGAACCTTCGCGGGCATGTGTGGCTGCCTGGCGGAGCTGATTTGTTGTACGGGGCAGTTCGCCGTCTCGCAAACGAGGCGATTCCGGGTAGCCGGTCTCTGCATGCGCGGTCGCGACCAGATCGTCGGCCCGGTTTTCAATCTCGTTGGCGTACGCTTCCAGAAAGGCGGCGA
The DNA here is from genome assembly GCA_020426085.1 of Planctomycetaceae bacterium. GTDB lineage: Bacteria > Planctomycetota > Planctomycetia > Planctomycetales > Planctomycetaceae > Gimesia. Next base: position 1,535 of record JAGQQP010000733.1, read on the forward strand.
AGCGCTCTCCCGGCCAGCCTCGCATCGTTTTGGCAGCCGCTGCTGCTGCTTCGAGTGCCGATTCAATTTCGTCCCACGGGCTGACAGGGAAGACGGGTTCCAGTGCTTCGCCTGTCGTCGGGTTGACAGCCTGAAAGCTGGTGGTGCCTGTGGAGGGAATCCATTGTCCGTTGATGAGAACCGGTTGTATCTGCATGATCTATCCTTCTGAACCTGCCTTTGAGTCAGCAATCGGTTAATATGTCTGCTGCGAAATGTTATTCAAACTCTGATTAAAGTAGAATCAATCCACTCTCATGCAGCAATTTGACGTCGTGATTCTGGGAGCCGGCTTTGGAGGCAGCCTGACGGCACTGCTGCTGGACCGCATCGGCCTGTCGGTCGCTCTGATTGACCGCGGAACACATCCCCGCTTCTCGATTGGAGAATCGTCGACGCCGGCCGCCGGCTATCTGCTGCAATCTCTGTCCCAGAAGTACGATCTTCCACAATTTCAGCCATTTTGCAAGTATGGGACGTGGCAGCAGGCTGCTCCCGACATCGCCTGTGGCGTCAAACGGGGCTTCAGTTACTTCGCCCATCAACCGGGTCAGATGTTTCAGACAGAGCCCGCACACGGGACTGAACTGCTGGTGACAGCGAATTTAAGCGAACCGCTGGCGGATACGCATTGGTACCGGGCGGACGTGGATGAATTTTTCGCGAAGGAAGTTCAGAAGTCAAACGTTTCGTACCTGGATCAGACCGAGGTGCAGCTTGAGAAGTCAGACGGCTGGGTAATCACGGGCAGCAGAGAGGGTGAATCAAAACAGGTGCAGGCTGCCTTTCTGATTGATGCGACCGGAGCCGCAGGTCTGGTGCCG
>JAGQQP010000734.1 GCA_020426085.1 Planctomycetaceae bacterium
CTTGATGCCCGTTCGTTCCTGGGCTTCGAGCAGTTTGTCGGCGATGCGATCAAAATTCTCGTTGGCTTCTTTTAAAGTCGCACCATCGGGGGAGACATCTTTATCGTGAAAGCAGTAATAGGGGGCCTGAAGTTTTTCAAAGAATTCAAAGGCAACGTCGACCCGCTTGAGGGCATTTTCGACCGAATCGGAACCGTCATCCCACGGACGCTGCAGCGTGCCTGCACCAAAGGGATCGCTGCCGGTGCCCCGGAATGTATGCCAGTAACAGATGCTGAAGCGGAACAGATCCCGCATTGTCTGGCCTTCAATCTCTTCTTCAGGGCAATAATGCTTGAAGGCGAGTGGATTTTTGCTTTGGGGACCTTCGTACTCAATTTTCGGGACGTCTGCAAAGTATTCCATGGTGCTTACCTGTATTGAGGTTAAAACGTTGTAAATCAATCACTTCAAACCACGATTCTAAACAGAATTAAAGAGTGAGAGTAGCCTGTGGAAGTTATTGAACAAACATTACAAATGGATTTTCAAAGTGATCTTGCCTCAGATTTATTAATCTGGGAAACTTGGCAGCTGTTTAAGGAAACCTCGAGACAAAGCCTTTCCCCGTCCCATCAAAGTCGACTACCCCGTAGCCACATTCACTGTGCCTGTCTATTACAAAATGAACAAAATGCAGTCTGATTGACGGCATCCGTAAATGACTTGTAACCTTATCAAACTTCTGATGTTATGCGTCCTGTTCACAAGCTGTGCTTCAGGCTGGAATCAGTCTGCGCCTGTCACTGCCAGCAATCCGATCCAGATTACGGGAACCAATCAGGATGTCGTCTGGGAGCGGGTCGTTGATACGATTCATAACTACAAGTTTGCCATCGCGCGCGAAAACAAGCTGGACGGTCGCATTGAGACAGAATACAAAGTCGGTGCAAACTTTCTTGAACCCTGGCACGGCGATACGGTCGGCTTTGATAATCGCCTGGAAAGCAGTCTGCAATCGATCCGTCGTCGCGTCTTTGTCAGTGTGACACCCGTAGAAGGGGGTTACCTGCTGGGAGTCGAAGCCTTCAAAGAAATTGAGGACGTGAATTCAAACGTCACCACTGCTCCAGGCGGAGCGACCTTTCAACAGGATCTCAGTTTGCGTCGAGACCTGAATCTGGTCCAGGAACGCAGCAATCCGGTCGGCTGGGTTCCTTTGGGACGAGACCCTGCCCTGGAACAGGATCTTCTGGACAGCCTGCAGATCGCATTTTCCAAATAATGCGTTTCCAGGCAGATCTACAGCCCTGCAATAAACCTCGATTCTACAACTGAATCTCCAGCATTATTTGCAGAGAATCAGTTTTCCGTTTTGAGTGATTCTCAAACGGTATGTCGTTTCCCCATGCTGAATCAGTACTTCCTGCTTCCCCTTCAGGATCGAATCTGAGCCAATCACGTCTGCTGGCGTCTCTTGCTCAAGGGCTGGTTCCGGAGACAGGTGTTCTGTCTTTTCTTGTTCGCTCATAGTTACATACGTACCAAAATTAAGAGATTTCAAAAATCGCATGTCAATACGCCCCAGGCAATCGTGAAAAGCCACCATTACCAATTGAAATGCTCTAAATTTATTTCCGCACATCCGGAACCGATGTCAACTAAATATCACATTCCGAATTGATCTCTTGCGTTCAATGCAAAAAATCGAGTTGGTCAATACTTGCAATTGACCAGACTGACGGCTAACATAATGAACCTGAGACTCAATGTCAACAATGCATTGACACCAAGTCTCGTAGATTTTTCCGAAATATCGGCAAGACGGCTTATTTTCAGATACCCGCCGGAATCTGTATGTACGTTGCATGAGTTCACACATGCCTGAGAGCACGTTGCCACTTCACCTTTTCACCAGAAAGAAGAGAAATGGGGCAACACTCAAAATCCCGCCAAACCCGGTTCCAGGTCAAACGGGGATTCACACTGATTGAACTCCTGGTCGTCATCGCCATCATCGCGATCCTGATTGCTTTACTGCTGCCTGCAGTACAACAGGCGCGCGAAGCAGCCCGCCGCAGTCAATGCAAAAACAACCTCAAGCAGTTTGGACTGGCATTACACAATTACCTTTCTGCCTACACTGTCTTTCCCCCTGCTTTCTGTGTCAGCCCGAGCGGCAGCAGTACCTATACCCCAGGCGGCCAATGGTCTATACATGCCCGCATTCTTCCCTTTGGAGATGCAGCCAACCTGTTCAACAACATTGATTTCACAACCAACTATTCAAATCAGAGCGACCCCAGCATCGCTTATACTCGGGTTCCATTTTTCCTGTGTCCCAGTGAAGTAAATTATAAAATTCGAACGGATTCTTCCGGAGCCCCCGAACATTATCCAATCAGTTA
>JAGQQP010000735.1 GCA_020426085.1 Planctomycetaceae bacterium
GAGCACCCCGGCTGGACGTCTCTTTCAACAGTTCTCTGCCGGACACGACATAACGAAACTCAAACTGTTCGACGGCAAAGCGGTTCTCATCAAGGGGAAGTGCCGCCCAGGGAACCAGCCAGAGCGAGGCATCGGGGGCGAGAATCACCTGCTGATAGTCCTGCAGGTGAGGGAGCAGCGGCTGGAGTGTCTGCTGAAAGAGCGCCTGTAACAGCTTCTGCGTAGCTTGTTTCGCCTGCGATTCGCCTGTCTGCAGGGTCTGTGCGGCTCCTTTTTGAATGGACTGCAGACCCGTACGTAAGGTTGCTTCGATTTCAGAGGCAGTACCCAGATCGATGGTTTTCACAGATCCTCGCCCGGCGGGTGGGATGATCCAGGCCGCGTAGCGATGCTTTTGGGAAGTTGCCCCCTCCTTTTCAAAAACATATGGCGTCAAGCGAACGAATTCGACCAGGACGGAATCAGCGGGGAGTTTGTTCCGTACCTCCTGAAGGGTAACCCATTTGCTCTGGTCGGCTGCGGTACCTGCCAGTCCGAGCTGTTGAATCAATGTCTGCTCCTGACGGTTCAGGATGTCAAACTGGTTCTGCTTCTGCTGTTCGGTTAAATCCGATTTGAGGGTCAGTGAAGCCAGTTCTCTGCGAATGCTGAACAGACTCTCTGCAACTTTTTTAGCCGCCCCCTGAAACTGTCGCAGCAGACGTTCGTGACTGGAAAGCGTTTCCTGAACCAGGGCTTTGCGGTTGAGTGTGGCTTCCAGACTGGTCTGGGTGATCATGTCGTCAGTCCGCTGTTGCCACATGATGCCGATGGCCTGATGATACTGCTGGGCATCATGGCCTGTCAGAAAACGCAGCTGTTCCTGCTGACTCAAACCGGGCAGGACCTTGTCGGTGAAGCGTTTGGATAGACGGCGTTCACGGTCAAAGGCCGCAGCGGCTGCCTTCCAGTTGCCTGAATCTGCTTCAACAATTCCCAGCACACTCAGCACCTGAGCCAGTTCGCGATCATCGGTATTTCTTCTTTCTGTGGAGCGTTCCAGTTCATCATAAATCTGGACGAGTTCCCGTAATGCTTTTACAGCGACATCCCGTTTATTGATCCGGTACTCCAGGGCAGCCAGTTCAAACTGCAGCATTAAAGTCTGAGGATGGCGGGGCCCCAGCGTGCGAATGGAAGCGTTAAACGACTCTCGTGCCAACTCTGCAGCCGCCTGGTCGTCATCAGCCTGGAGCGCGATGGCGGTTGTGATTTTGATATACAGGGGATGATCCGTCCGATACTTGCGACGAACAACCGGCATCAGTTCTTTACCGATCTTGACCGCCTGGTCCCATTCCTGGTTGTTCTGTAAGAGTTGCATAAACTGAAACTGTGCGTCGATCATCTGCTCTTCTTCTTCGCGGCCGAGTTTACGGTTCGTGATGATGATTTCTTCGAGCAGTTTTTTCGAACCGGGAATGTCACCCAGAATATTTAACAGCGCTGCGAGCTGCAGTTTACCTGTGAGGGTTTCTTTATGTGAGGGACCGAGGGCTTCCGTCCGCAGTTTGATAGAACGTTCAATCAGAATGCGGGCCTGTGTGATGTTGCCCTGTTTTTCATACATGACGCCCAGATTCGATACGAGCTTTGCGAGGCCTTCGATATCATCCTTATAGTGAGTTTCGCGGATCTGGATGGCGCGTTCGAGATTTTTCAATGCCTCTTTGTATTGTGCAGATCGGAACTGTGCCGCGGAGAGGACTTCCAGAGTGAGTAGATAGTCGTGGTCGTCGGTCCCCTTCCAGCGTGCGACGACGGGTAAGCATTTGCTGAGGATCTGGATGCTTTTCTGATACTCGCCATTGTTATCGAGTTCGATTCCGTAATTGACGAGCGCCACTGCCGTGTTGGGATGATCGTCTCCCCATGCTTTTTGGAAGTTCTCCCAGATGAGCCGCTGCGTCTTGTTACGTTCCGCAGAATAGAAGCCGGTTTTGATTCCCGCAGCAACTTTCTGGAGTCGTGCACCTTCTGTGATGAATTCCTTCTGCTGTGCGGTTTGCTGTATATTCTGATGGTCTTTAAGAGGGATCCAGCCTTTTTCGCTGTAGCTGGGATGTTTGATCCAGGTCCAGTCACCTTCTGTATTGTAAGCCCAGACCTGTTCGCCAGATTTGACCGTCGCGATGGTTCGCTCTCCGACTTTGATGCTGGTGGCATTCTTAATGGCGACCATGCGTTGTGCTGTGGCAGACTGACACAGAAACAGGATGCTCAAAATCGCAGAGACTGAAAAGGCAAATGGTTTCATCGTAGGATCTGTCCGTTTACGGGATGCGATTACGGCGAATCAGAATTTTGAGCACACGATCAGGGTGTGTAGTAGTGAATGGTGACAGT
>JAGQQP010000736.1 GCA_020426085.1 Planctomycetaceae bacterium
TCCGATTTAGCCTCAGGCTTCTTTTCTTCTTTTTTGATTCCAGGCACAAGATCGAGGGCCGCGACTTTCCAGTGATCCTTCTCTCCGACAGGCTGCATGACCGTCAGCGATTTCAGGGGATAGGAGTCTGCATTCTGTATCTGAAAACCATTCTCGGCATGCGTCATGGTGATACGCGGAATATGATTCAGTTCGACGTCATATAATATAAAGCGATCACATTTATCGATGCCTTTGACATACAGACGATCGGCCTTTTGTAGAGGACTCAACCAGTCCGAGTCAGGCAGCTGCATACTGAGTGGGCTCTCTTTGAGCAGGTTCTGTGATCGCCAGTAAATGCGTTTCGACTGAATCCGCGCGGTAGGCCAGTGTGCTAAAAAGCGACCGGAGGGAAATTCCAGCAGCACATCGATGTCTTTTGTCGCCGGCCCTTCAAATGTAATCAACCCCAGCGGCGCCGGCTTGTCACTCTCACTGGCATCGGCACTCAAGCGGCGTGACTGCACATAACCGGGGGTCGTTGATCGAAACAGTGTCGTGTCATTCAGCTTCTTACCGTGCGCCGAGACCAGAAACACGCTGACATCCCGCACAATCAGTTTTGATGAGGGCGCTGCCTGTGTTTCGCCGGCCCAACCGGATTCACCCGAACAAAAAAGACAGAGCACACCAAGCAAAGCACCTGTGAAAGCGGACAATCGCTTCTGCCTGTTGAACAAGCCAGAGGTGGACTGAATCTGTTGATTTGAGTCTGAATACTGTTTCATGGTAGATCGCTGCAATGAAATTTGTTTTTAGTTATTTCTGATTCGCCGCCAGTTCTTTGGGTGTCGCCCGGATCAGCTTGGGGTCTCCCCAGACAAAGCGGTCCCCCACATCCTGGTCTTTGCCAAAATCGACCACCAGTGTCAAAGTCCCGCAGCCGGTCACATCCAGGTTGAGAGATTCCAGTTTTGTCGCAGACGTGAATTCCGGATTCTCAAACAGGGTTTTACCATCGGCCAATATCTTAACCGCGACATTTCCCAGTTTTCCGGTCTCTGCCTGCAGACCCGGAGTGGTCTGAAACTTTTCAAATTCCTTGCCCAACTGGTAAACCAGCACCGTTCGCGCATGCACACACAGTCCTTTGGAGAAGGATTGCGTCCCGATCTTTAATGGTTTTCCCGACAGAGATTTGTTGACCTGATAAGGATACTGCTGGTTGAAAAAGGGAACCTGCGTCACACTGTCGGGCTGGATTTCCACCAGTGAAACCGAACGGGCATTTACCGTTTTCACGGATTCCAGATAGGCTGTATCGATAGAAAACTGATCCCCCCACGGCATTGTGATGTTCGCAGTTTTTCCCTGATTCAGTTCGACCACGCCGGGTATCTGCGTATTGCCGATCAGCGTCATCAGGCTCTGCAAAGCCAGCTTGCTCTCGGGCTGCACCCGGTTCTTCTGCAACACCAACCCCACAACCCGGTCCAGCTTGACTTCGCGTTCCTGTCCCTGGTATTGAAACAACAGACTCTCTTCGTTGATCCCCACCACTTCACCCTCGACGCGATGTACATTCCCGTCCTGCGTCGTAACGTAAGCGGAGTCTTCTGTCTTCGATTCTCCTTTGCGGTCGACCGTCTTTGACTGTTTCTTGTCTTCCTGAATTTTCCAGAGCTCATGTACCGCTTCCGGTTTTAAGGTCAGATCGATCTCTTTTTCAGCGGCAGGTATCTGAAAACGAATCCCCGTTTTGGTCCATTCCTCCAGATTGCCAGTGAGTGAGCCTGACTGTGAGAAAGTGACTTTCCAGCCCGAAACTTTATTCTTTTTAGCCTGTTTGTAAAGTTCACTGGGATATGCGCCAATGTAGAATTTTGCCTTGCTGTTTTTATCGGTTTCGACAGCGATCGTGTATTCGCCGTCCTGGGGAACCTGAATCAGTCCTTCGTAAACGATTCCGAAATTGATCGCACTTCTGCGGGACAACAGCGCCAGTCGCGGACTCGCACCATATTTTTTCACGGGAACCGCTTTCAGGTCATCCACCGATTTGACTTCAACGGGATGGCTCCATTCCATCAGTCGGTAGGCAACATATTTTTCCGGCTTCTCGATCTTCAAAGGGAGTCGGAATCCCTCTTTATCGACCTGATACGTTATAGTCGGGATATCGCGTACTGCCGTATTTACACGAAACAGCTGCTCTTTCGGAACTTCCGCCTTCTTCATTCCCGGACCAGACACCTGGATCTCCAGCTTTGCCAGACCAACCGAGTGATAATAAGGCAGGGTGAAGCGATGCAGCCCTTTGCGGAGTTTCACTTTCGCGGTACGGGGTCCCGCTGCATAGCTCGGCTTCTCTCCGTCAATCAGCAACTGACTCACATTTTG
>JAGQQP010000737.1 GCA_020426085.1 Planctomycetaceae bacterium
AAAGACTTCTGGTCTCCTGCACCAATCTGTTATGATTGACTTATTAGGAAATGGTACAGAAAGCAATGGGGCATATGAGAGAAGCAGGATGTTGATCGAAGCACTTCAGAATAAATCGTTATATGATCATCCGGTAGAATCGTTTCAACTGCTGGAGACACACATTTCCTGGGTGCTGCTGACCGGACCCTATGCGTATAAGCTGAAGAAACCGGTCGAGCTGGGCTTCGTTGATTTTTCCACATTGGAACTGCGTGAAAAGTACTGCCATGAAGAGCTTCGTCTGAACCGTCGATTGGCGCCTGAATTGTACCGGAAGGTGATCCCGATTACGGGCTCCGAAGAGGCCCCCGAGTGGAATGGGACTGGAGAGATACTCGATTATGCGGTCCAGATGGTTCAGTTTTCACAGGACCGCCTGTTGAGTGTGGCGATCAGGGAAAACCGACTAACGTCAGATCATATCAATCAACTGGCGGAAGAGGTTGCCGAATTTCATGCAAACGTTGCCACTGCAGGTGCAGATCTGGAATGGGGAACGCCTGAAAGAGTGCTCGCCCCGGTGGAAGAAAATTTTCGACATGTGAATGAGTTGTTTTCAGCAGATGAGACAGTTCTGAGGAAACTGGACTTGATCCGATCTGAAAATGAACGCTGTTTTCAGCAATCAGCTTCACTGTTCCAGCAGCGCAAGGCACAAGGGTATATTCGTGAATGTCACGGCGATATGCACCTGGGAAACATGATTCTGAGTGAGCGGGGAGTAACCCTCTTTGACTGCCTGGAATTCAATGCGGGGCTGCGCTGGATTGACGTGATGAGCGAAGTCGCCTTTGTTGTCATGGATCTGGAAGATCGCGGCCGGGCTGATTTCGCAATGCAGTTTTTGAATCGGTATCTGGAACTCACGTGGGATTATTCTGGAGTGCCCCTGCTGCGATTTTACCTGTCGTACCGGGCGATGGTTCGGGCGAAAGTTGCTGCGATTCGATTGAATCAGGCGGAACTGTCCGATTCAGAGGTTGCGGTTGTACACGAGGAATTTCAGTCGTATCTGGAGCTGGCGAAAAAGTATGTCTTAAATACCAAGCCCCATCTGCTGCTCACGCATGGAGTCTCGGGGAGTGGAAAGTCTTATGGCAGCGAACTGCTGCTGGAAGGAATGTCGGCAATTCGCATTCGTTCTGATGTCGAACGCAAACGACTGCAGAGTGAACGACAGATCTCGGCTGCCGACCTGTATTCCGCAGAGACAACACGGCTGGTTTATGAAAGGCTGGTCGATCTGGCACAAACGATTTTGGAGTCCGGCTGGACTGTGATTGTGGACGCCACAACACTCAAAGTCTGGCAACGCACACTGTTTTACGACTTGTCAGAAAAACTGCAAATGCCGTTTCAACTGGTGGTCTTTTCAGCGAAACGAGAACAGCTGGAATCCCGAATCAGGCAGCGGGAACTGAAAGGGAACGATCCTTCTGACGCGACAACGGAAGTTTTACAACTGCAACTGGATGAACTGGAATCGTTGACCGAGAGTGAACTCAAGCAGGCAGTCGCCCTTCCCGTCGATCAGGAATGGACGACTGAATTGCTGGTTCAACTGGTTAATTGCTCAGAGGGACAATAATTAATTCACCCTGAGAAGCCTGCTGTCAGTCACCTTCTGTGATCCATGTTCTGGCAGCATCCAGATCCGATAGTTCAAAGTATTTGATTTTGGCACTGGTAAAGGGTTTACAGAATGTCGCCATTCCCTCTTCCCATTTACTGTCTCCGACCATCGCCAGTCGTTCGATGTCTTTGAAGTGTTTGACATCAAATTTCACATCTTCCCACATCGCTCCCATTGTCCAGCCGTGAAAATCATCCATAATCACCAGGATGTGGAGTGGTCCATGCTGCTGAATCAGTGTTTCGACACTGGGCGTGAAATTATGATAATCCTCTTTCACCAGTTTACCTGACATCTTCAGTTCCAGGTAGTTCTGGTCAGCGTGGTGTATAAGATCAATCGGCATTGTTAGTCTCCTGAATCATGGTGAGAGAAATTGAGCAGAGGTCTGCAGTGTCAGGTCTTTTGAAAACGATTCCGTTAAAGGACCTGAAAGACCCTTGTCTGAAATCCAGCATAATTGATTGTATTGTCGTTTCCAATCTGAAATCAAAATTATTAAGCAGATCTTCACCCGGGTAAAAAGAAACTTTCGGTTACGGCTTGAAATTATCGGAAAGCTGGCCGGTCGGAAATGTCATGATCTTGTCTGCCAGTCGTTGGGCCTGGCTGCGATCATGAGTAATCCAGACAAAAGCCGGAGCTGGCTCAGAAGTTTTAATCCACTGTAGAATGATGGATTCGAACTGTTGTGTGGTT
>JAGQQP010000073.1 GCA_020426085.1 Planctomycetaceae bacterium
AGCAGCATATTCAGGGCGCCGTAGCCAAGTGGTCTAAGGCGGCGGATTGCAAATCCGTTATTCCCCGGTTCGAATCCGGGCGGCGCCTCTTATAAAAAAATAGCCTCCTTCTGGAGGCTGTTTTTTTATGCGCAGTTAGATTGGGTTACTGTTATTTTTTCTGACTGTTTTTCAGTTCATCCAGAAACTCTGAGTTTTTCAGACAGTGCACCAGACTGATATCACTAGCCATCCTTCCCCTGCGATCCGTGATCTGATCGGCAATATTGACCATCCGGTCTAAACCCGCAGTGATATCCTGCTTAATGGTTTCAGACTGGCTGGACTTCAATTCCGACAGTGCAGAACCAGAGGCATTCCATAAGATCCAGGTTGTGGTAATGTCATGCAGACTTGCCGTTCCAAGCGGGTAATACTGATTTATCCTCAGTTCCCACGCAGCTTTTGACTGTCCCAAGCTGTCATTGAAGTATTTCTGGCTGTCTGACTCTCGGTCCAGATTCTGATAGTATTTACCCTGAACATAATTCAGATGCGCCTTAGACAAATCCACCAGGTCCGCTCGCCCCAGGCCTGCCCCATTAGAAGCAAACCAGTCTACTGCAGACTCAATCTGACGGAGATCCTCAGTATAATTCAGCAGACTCGTCTCATCTTTTTTGACCCCGTTAAAGAAATTCTGTTCCTGTCTTGCAAGATTGACAGCACGAGAAGCACGACGAAATTCGCCAAGCCCTGCTTCCCCTACCCGAAATTCCTCTTCACGGACCGAATGATATTCATTCGCAAAACGGTTGATCTGTCCCAGCGCTGCTTGTTGAAGATCGCGGTTGCTTAACGCGCTGGCGATTTCATAGTCATTTTGTGCAAGAATCAGTCTGGCATGGACCAGATCCCCATACCAGCCTTGAGCAGCAGGCTGATTCATAGCCTGTAGCTGCTCGACGGCATTCTGAATCAGATTTCGCTTCTCGTTAAGCAGTTGCAGTTTGATACGTTCTCGATTCTGCAGCGAGGCAACCTTGATCTTAGAATCGTAAGCCAGATTCAATGCCAGATTGTAATCTACCAGGGGAAGCAGTCCCCGAGTAAAAGAATTCTCAGACTGGTTAATTAAATCATTGGCTGTCGCGATGGTCTGCTCCAGTTTCTGACGCACAGCACGTGAGGAGAACTGATTCTCAGGCCGGCTCTGCTGTTGAAACTGAATCTTCGGCTTTAAGGCAGTCACTGGAGGCTGTTGTTCTGTTTTGCCCGCCATATTTTGTGGTACGACATTTAATGGAATGTACTGGTCGATTTCCCTGTTTTTGATCTCCGGTGCTACTTTATTGATACTGACGAAAACCGTCTGTTCGAATTCCTCATTCAAAAAATCCTGAACTGTCCGGTGAGACTGAATAGGAGCCTGATATCGCAGGGGGGGCTCGGACGAAGTCGATTGTGAACTGGATGGAGCGATGACCAGTCCCACCATGAAAAACAGCAGAGAAAAACTGATACAAAAATGAATTCGATCGCTCATGAGGACTCTAAATTACCAGAATGGATGAGGTCCAGAATAAAAATCTCCGGACTTTGTCAGAGCGATCCATGCTGTTTGATTCTCGAGCTTCCTGCTTTATTTAATCGACTGCTGACACACCACAAATTTCAAAAATTTTTGATGGCGTTGTAATACAAATGAGATGTATTTCTGGCAGTGATCGACAAACTGGTACGAATGGACTAACTGGACCAGCGACATGATTCTCTTCGAACTGGTTTTCCAAATCCAGTTCAGGATCGATTTTCTTAAGCCTGCCTGGAAAGAACACTTATCATGATCCCATATTAAAACACTCACTCCAGAATACACACAAATGTACACTTTAGTATGAATCAATCCGTACTTTTTATATTTTATTCTGGCTTTAGATTGGGTTGAATAATTACTATGAAAACGATTATTTACAGTTTCCTATTTACCCCTGATTACATATTTGCCTCTAGTGATAACATTTGTTATCGTAACGCTATCATTACAAACGACATATTCTTCCTAATCGACTCAGATATTCAAACTTTGGATCTGAGCCATGATTGGATCAGCTATCTGACTGAACAGATAATTTCGACAGTTGGTACAAGATTGCCGCTTGCTTGATTGAGTACAAAGGATCCGTGATGCACCTGCCTGGAATTCTCTATACCTCAGACTCCCAAATAGGCCTGAAACTCAACCGTCAGCTGGAGGAGATCAATCTGAAACTGGAAACAGTTTCCTGCCTTGAGGCCCTGAAGGATGCACTTCAGAAATCGAGCCAGACGGTCTTATTCATTGATTTACGTGCAGAACAATCCCTTCCGGAAATTGAGGATCGAAAGTCAATTCTCCTATACATGCGCGAGCAATGCGAAACTCCTGTTAAAGTCGTTTCTATCATTGATCAGTTTATTCCTCTTGAGTTATTGGAGTCTGCGAACTTCCTGACTGACAGTTACCTGGAATACCCACCTGTACCTGAAGAAATTCAGGCACTCTCAGCAGATCTGGAAGCTATAGATCCCGTCGTGAAATCATCTGACTTACCAGAATCGCGTCATATTATTGATCGAAACAGGCACGTTGCCACGTATACCAAGGCGATGATTCCGATTCTTGATCAAATCACCAAGATCGCGAAACACAATGTCACATTACTTCTCGTTGGTGAAACAGGAACCGGTAAAACGACTCTGGCATCTATGATTCATGAACTCTCGCCAAGAAGCGCGGAACCTTTTCAGAACATTGCCTGTGGTGCACTGCCATCCGATTTGATTGAAAGTGAACTGTTCGGTCACCTCAGAGGTTCGTTCACCGGGGCGGATCGCTCCAAAATTGGTCGCTTCGAAGCCGCAGGGAAGGGGACTTTGCTTCTGGATGAAATCGATATACTCTCATCCAAAGATCAGGCTAAATTACTGAAAGTAATTGAAACAGGGCAGTTTGAGCCTGTCGGATCTACAGAATCCCGTATTTCTGAAGCACGACTGATTGTTGCTGCGAATGTGGAACTGGATGAATTGACTCGCAATAACAAATTTCGCTCTGACTTATATTATCGACTGAATGTACTCCAGTTTCGGCTGCCTGCACTCCGCGAGCGACCACATGATATCATCCCGCTCGCTGTCCAGTTTATTACAGAATGCTGCGAGCAACATGGAATCAAGATAACGAAAATACATCGTAGTGTGCCTGAAATGCTCAAGCAGTACCACTGGCCTGGAAACCTGCGTGAATTAAAAAACCAGATTCAACGAGCAGTCCTGTTTTCGAATCACGGCGAGTTGACCTCTGATGAATTTTCTCCCAATATTATTGAGCAAGTCAGTAATGGTAGTCAGGAAAGACTACATCGGGAGATGGAGAGTACTTCTCTGGCAGATCAGGTGGCAATCAGTGAAAAGCATTTACTTCAGAAATCACTGTCGGAGAATGGATATCGAAAAACTGCCACAGCGAAAGCATTAGGAATCAGCCGGGTAGGGCTTTATAAGAAAATGCGCAAGTACGGAATGCTGGAACAAAAGAAATCTTCTACGATGAAGAAAATACAGGCTGAGAATTAAACCGGGTTTCGGCACCATGTGATACCCGAATAATGCATTCCACTCAATTACTTAAAGATTGCAATAGCAGTTAGAACGTAACTCATTCTGATTTTATAGACCGCTATTTTCACTCTGCTGACGGACTGACTCAGATGTTGTGCTGATGGATTCACCATAAGTGTTTGGTTCAAGAATCCCTCCCGGTCGATGTTCACGGATTAGAAAATTACGCAGTTCAAGAACTGCTGGTCCGAAGAACAAAATGTAGATCGGAGGTGCCATGCAAAAGATGATGGGGAATAACAGTTTGATACTGGTTTTGCTGGAGTTCTCTTCAGCCCGTTGTCGGTATTTTCTTCGTACTCCATCTGCAAAGTCAATCAATGCTGTTGAAACATTTGTCCCCAGTCGTTCTGTCTGAGAAATCATTAAAGACAACGCGTTCACATCTGGTGCATCAATCCGTTTAGCAAACTGTTTTAAAGCATCTGCCATCGAGTTTGCATCAGCATGCCTGCGAATAATTTCGAATTCGACGGCGATATCCGGATGAGAAAAACGGACTTCATCGGTAACGCGTTCTAAAGCCGTTCTCAGTGGTACTCCGCCGGTCAGGCACATCATCACCAGGTCAAGTGCATCAGGCAAACCTCTCTGGATTCGATGCACACGACGATTTGCCTGATTATGCAGAACGATACGAGGCAGACCATAACCAGCACCAGCGATGATTAAACCCGCTAACAGAATAATCTCTGGTATGTTTGAACCAGGGTCTGCTAATACGCAACCGATTCCCGTCCCGATTAAAACGAGAACAACCAGCATATTTCGAGTGGCCAGATATTCGACCAGCGCCGTTGAGCGATAGTAACCAGCCCGCTTCAAGTCGAGTTCAATTTTACTGATTTCGTTGCTGGATTGTGGGATAACGCCAGCAAGTGCACGACTGAAAACACCAACCTTTGATGTTTTATAATAATTGACACCTCGTTCATCGAGCTTCGAATTCTTATTTCTGCCTGCACGATGGCCTGCTGAAATTGCATCTCCAATCAGGAAGATGACAAAGCAGACTAACAGAAAAGTGGCAACGGTGACAATTTCGATAAACATGGAGATCTCTTTAATTAAAAACCAGTTTTCTTATGACAGTCAACCAGTTTGTGAAAATCCGAATCGAAGTTTAATAATCAGTTCTTAATAGTGTTGATACCCAGAGGATCCCAATCACTTCCAGAACAATAGCAATCAACAACAGTATATTTCCAACTGGATCCGTATATAGATTGGAAACATGGTCAGGAAATGCAACCATTAATACAACAAACGCTACAGGAGCCACTACGGTCATCAGCAGAGCGGAAGCACGGCCTGCCCCGGTAGATGCTTTCATCTGGCGGCGATAGTTGATGCGATCTCGAACCACATCGGCCATGCGTTCCAGATTCGCCGGAAGATTTCCGCCTGTTTTTCGATACAGCATCAAGGTAGACGTTAATATTTTCAAATCAATCAACTGGATTCGACTGGAAAGCGACTTCATGACAGCAGGAACTGATAAATTCATGTCAAGCTGTCGGGCACACCGTCTGAATTCAAAACTCAATGGCCCTTTTGTTTCTTCACCAACAATTGAAATAGCCTGTTCGAGACTGGCTCCTGCGTGCGTCGAGCGAGCCAGTAAATCGATCATTTCAGGAAGTTCTTCCTGAATGGTCTGCATGCGTTTTTTTCGACGAAAGTGTAGAATGATCAGAACGGCAATCATGCCTCCAATCATCCCGGCAATCCCAGCCAGTGGTTGATTCGAATAAATGAAAACACTGCCACCAATCGCCAGACCACAGGCAATCAACAGGAGAAAAGCACTAAACGGTGTGAAATCAGAACCGTTCTCAAGTACCAGTCGATCGAAGCTCTGATCAAATTTTCCCAGCAGGCTGGTTGCAGGCTCGTGGTCAAATACATTATGAATTCTGCGCAGACGAGGTCGCTTTGAAAAGGATTCCCCTTTAGAGCCAGACACGCCGGCCAAATCGCGGACAAACATATAAGTTGCCAGTGCTGCAACTGTCACTGCAGCAAAACAAATTAAGGCTACCGTTGAACTGTCCACTACAGGAGTTCTCCACTTACTGACTAAAACACAAATCTCAAAACCAGGGACAAACAGTCTCTGGATTCATATTTACTTTTTCTCAAAAATCTGCTGACTTAATTTAATTCCAGAGGCTTCCATTCGCTTCAGACACAAAGGGCGGTATCCGGTAGCATAGAATTTACCCTGGGCATTTCCCTGGTCATCAATTCCCGTTTGTTCAAAACCGAAAATATCTTCTACGGTATAATCTCCCTGGCTGTTCAGTGAGATGATCTCTGAAACTTTTGTGATACAACGCTGTCCGCCTTTCAAACGAGACACATGCAGGATGATTCCGATACCATTTGCAATATATTGTCGGATCACTGGCAGAGGCAGATCGAACCCGCTCATCGCAACCATCATCTCCAGGCGGGCCAGTGCATCACGGGTATCATTCGCATGAATGGTTGTTAGAGAACCTTCATGGCCCGTATTCATCGCCTGGAGCATGTCTAATGCTTCAGCGCCACGCACCTCACCGACAATGATACGATCGGGACGCATACGCAAACTGTTTTTCACAAGCTGCCTCTGCGAGATTTCCCCCACACCTTCGGTGTTATCTACTTTGGTTTCCAGCCGAACGACATGCTTATGCTGCAAGATCAACTCAGCTGAATCCTCAATTGTAATCAGGCGTTCTTCACGTGGAATAAAATTTGACAGGGCATTCAACATCGTTGTTTTACCACTGCCGGTACCACCGGATATCAACATACTGATCCGGGAATCAACCACTGCAGCCAGGAAGTCGACAATCTCCGGAGTGACAGATTTTTTTTCGATCAGGTCATCGATCTGCAGCGGTTTCGCTCCAAATCTTCGAATCGATAATGAGGGTCCGTTTAAAGCCAGGGGAGGAATAATAGCGTTGATTCGGGAGCCATCAGGGAGCCGGGCATCGACCATGGGATTAACTTCGTCGATCCTGCGACCCACGCGTGAAACAATCCTCTGGATAATTCGCATCAGGTGCTGATTGTCAGCGAAGATAACATCAGATTCCTGTAGTTGTCCCGCCTTTTCAATGTGTATTTCATAAGCATGATTTACCAGGATATCACTGACTTCTGGATCCTGCATGAGTTGATCCAGTGGTCCCAGCCCGAAAACCTCACTTAATAGTTCACCCAGCAGCCTTTCCCGGTCAATCCCCTCCAGCACGGAAGCGTGATCATCACAGATTTCCTTTGCGACTGCTCGCACTTCTGCAGAGAGTTCTTTCTCTGAGATCTGGGCCAGCATGGACAGATCAAGAGAATCGACGAGTTCCTGATGGATGAGCACTTTCTGTTTCTGGAATCGAAGTTCTGCTTCCCTGTTCTCAGGAATGTAACTGATCGGCTCCACAAAAAGTTTTTTCGTACCAAGTGATTCCATGCTAAACCTAATATGTATGAAGATTTGTTTTTCAGGCTGCGAGAACCAATCGTCTGGTCACAGTTCCCTGTTAATTAATTCTGCAGACGGTGAAGTCAATGCGCACCTTGATCGTTCCGTAGAGCTGTGCTCAAAGTTAACGATCAACGCTGCTAATTAGGATCATCCGATAATGAGTCGGGAATGACACACTGTCTGGCAGATATTACAGCCCGTTGGCAGGTGTCGAAATCTCTGACGTTTTATTTTCGGACGGTTTCATAGTAGTCGTTGTTTTACCGGAGGGGATGACTTCAGAAGCAACTGGTGTCTCAATTGCATCAATCCAGTTCTGATTTTTGTATGCACGGTTACCTTTGAAGTGCACTGTATGCAGACTGCCTCCACGATAGATATCCATACTGGACACGCGCTGGTTAGGCATAAATCCAAGAATATTTGAAAGCGTCAGTCGGTCACTGGAGCGTCCCGCTGAAACAACCTCTGTATTCTCATCAGGATGGCGTAAAGCCAGACTTAATACACCGTGGTTCTCGACCACTTTCAGAACTTTGCCCTGTTCGGGAGAAACCTCAAGCGTTACAGGATATTCGAAATTATTCGCGCTTCCGACCTTATGTCCGGGAACAGCCAGATCTCCCACCGCGAGGACTCGTACCTTTTCGAGAAGAGTAATCGTTGTTTCAGGAATCCCATCCATTTCGTTGGAACGGAACAGGACATCCACGATCGTACCAGGTCGAGAAAAGCCGGCGACATTACCAATCTTGTGAATAGCGACGGTAACAGCCCGGTTTCCGGGTTCGAGGTTTTCTGAAATCCCCGGCCCCATTCCGTTGGCAAACAGATCAACCGTATGAAAAGGTTCACCTGCTTTAATCGCTGATTTGAGTGTTCGCCCCGCGATATACTGAGTCATCATAATACGCTGTTTGCCTTGGGATTTCGCATCAAAACGTTTGGCAACCAGTTCGGGAGAAATTCGCAGCAGAGAGATATCATCAAGCGAAAGAGTCTGCCCCGGTACCAGGTCGCGCGAAGCAATCGGAAGAACTATTTTCTGAGGTCCAGCTGGTGGATCTTCAGCCAAAACGAAAGGTTTGGGCTTCTCATGAAGAAACTGCCTCACAGTGTATGCTGCGCCTAGACCTAATAGGATTGCGAAAATCGCTGCCGTCATCGTTCCTGGACTAATTTTTGCCACGCTAACTTCCCTGAAATCTTCGGATGATTGATATGTTTGTTTGATTTCAACTTTTGTCAGCCTTAAGCAGACGTCAGATGAAATACACTCTTATTTGATTACTGTCTGAAATTGAATTCAGCTCTGCAGTTTATCCGCCTTCGCCAGACGCGGATATTGTCAGATCGAGACCGGCAGGTGCTTCATCCTCTGGATCACTCACACTGCTGGAATCGATATATTCGCTCGTTACACCATTGAAAGAATAACTGTAAGACTGATCAAGGGTCTCAATTGCAACGGCCATATCACCAAACTCCTGAACGATCTGATCTCGTAGAGTGACAACGCCTGGTAAAAGACCTAAAAGTAGAATTGTCATCAACAATACTGTTGCAAATGGGGAAACACTCCCACCTTCCTCATCCCATAGTTGAGAAGCAATTCTCATTCCAACACGAATCCCGTCTGAATAAAATCTAGACTGACATATTACTAACATTCACAACTCAGGCATCTTATGTGCCAAAGAAGAACGACTTCAGAAATTATCTGTTTTCGGAGGGGCGTCTCCGAAAACAGATAATAGAAATCAAGAAGATAAGGCTTAGCCTTCGCCTTCTGTAGCTGGCTGCTGCACGAAGATGCATTCTGGTTCAGTACCAGCGCCATCTGTGTTAGTATCACAGAAGTCTGTCAGGTCAGCGAACACTGAACCAGCTGTGCTGGATGTATGTCCTGTAACACCTGAAAAACTGTAGCTTTGATTAATGTTTGAAATAGCTAATGCAAGGTCACCCAATTCCTGAACAACCTGATCACGAACGGTGGCCAGACCAACAACAACACCCAGTACCAGGATTGTGCCAATCAGTACGAGTTCAGACGAGACAACAAAACCGGCCTCATCATTCCAGAACTTAGAAAGCATGTTCATTCTAACTCCTCATTATTTTGTGAACTGATTTAACAGTTCGTTTGAACATATTGAAAAAAAATTGAAACATAGTAGTTGCAAATCAAATCAGAGAAATAAACCAGGTTATTCCACTGATTCTGGAATGCATAGTCACCCCAGCAGAAGATACAAAAACTTATGTACCTTCAGGTTCAGCTGTAACAATGGTGATACAGTGAGCAAAGGTGCCACCAGTCATTGTGTCAACATCACAGAAGTCAGTGTTGTCATTGAACAATGACCCTGCTGTGCTGGAAGAGTGACCAGTGATTCCTGAGAAGGAATAGCTCTGGTTACTGTTAGAAAATGCAGCGGCTACGTCTGCAAGTTCCGCGATTACCTGATCGCGCAAAGTGGTCAGTCCGACAATCATGCCAAGAACCAACACTGTAGCGATCAGCACTAATTCTGTTGAAACGACGAAACCATTTTCATCATTCCAAAACTGCTGAAACATCTTCATTCGTACTCCTCACATAGATCAAATGGTTAATGCATACCCGATGCACCGCAAGAAAATGCGGCTCTCAACATCCGAGTAAATTAACTCGTCTACACACGCCCTGCGCAGACGTTTCAAAAATACAGCAGACGATGTGCCATTTTGACCCACAATACATATTTTTCGCATTTCCACTCTACAATGCATCTTGCGCCTTCTCACAATATCTAAAAAAAACATCACGACCGGTAAAATCCGCAATTTTCGATTTATGCAGCGATTCCAGTAATATTTGAATTGACTGTTTGCCAGAGAATGTTACGCCGAATCCATGTTTCCAATTGTTAACATCCCGAAACAAAGTGTTTCCCAGAATGCACATGTGGGAAGCGACGGATTCTCGACGCCTTCATCCAGATCATGAAAAGCAGGGATCTGAGTTCAGATCAAGCATGAACGCTCTCAAAGCTCTTCAGTGCTCTGACTTGATAAGTCAACCTGAAAGGGAAACTTCCCACGCCAGAGTGCCAGCGCACGCCCCGCATGGGACAGGAAGGTGTAGCTGCTTTGAATCTCTGATTCAGGCATCTGCTGGATGGTTTCCACAAGCCAGTGCCCGGCTTTCTGGAGAGTCTCATCTGGGGGTAAAACCTCTGGAGGTGCCAGGGACCACCATTCCATCGCATGCCCGGTTGCCAGCACACGGCGTGAGTCAGGAGCGAATTTCTTCTCAGATTCCAGATCCAGAGGTTGAGCATCCCAGTTTTTATCCCAGAACCCTTCCTCTGACTGATTCTTGACCAGTACGCTGGTGATTCCCTGTAGATATTTCACGATTCTTTCACGACCTGCTTTGGTCAGAATCGGAGTCTGCTCATCCACTCTGAGCAGTATCACCAGCGCATGCAATCGGTGATTTCCATAGCAGACCCCTTTAACGGGTGGCTGTCGCATGATCCGTTCGGAGATCAAATCGAAATTGATATTTTGGCCCTCAGTCGTCATCCAGTCCCGAGCGGAATTAATATAAAGCGCAAATACGATGGCAGACCATTCGTATTCCACCTGGTTCAGCGAGAAAGAACGCATTGCTTCCTCGATCATCGCCGACAGATTCGTCTCTCCCTCTGATGTGACAACCGGATAATCAGCGGGTGTTCCCACCTCTGCCAGAGTAGCGAGAGTGTGGTCTTCATGACTGGATGTCTCCAAACCTTCCTGCACACGGACCCTGACACCATATTGATTATGCACTAACAACGGATCGGTCTTTTCCCCCCAGGCATCACCGAATCGGCGGTGATCCAGTAAAAGATCCCGCATTTCAATACCAGAAAGTGACTGGGGATCATCAAATTCTGCCTCTATTCCCCAGAAACGCAGTGCATGATCCACATGATTAGTCTGGGGAGATTTACCCCGGAATTTGGGCCGCAGTCGATTCAGCACCTTCACGAGATCTTCGTCTGAAACAATCTCCGGCCGGTCATATTGTGGTGTAACAGATAATGGATTTAAGCGTATTTCAGGTAACTGCTTCTGCTGTTCCCAGCTCTGGAAACGTATTGCTCCCCATGTGATAACGGCACCTATCAGGAGCAGATGTAAACAGAGAAAACCTGTCAGTTTCAGTTTTGATTTCAA
>JAGQQP010000738.1 GCA_020426085.1 Planctomycetaceae bacterium
ACTCACCAGAGCGTCCACGAGCACGGCGACCTCTTCGTCGTACACGTCCGCGACCTTGTAAAGCATGTCGTCGAGCGCACCGGTCTCTTCACCCACGTCCACCATGTTGACCACGATGTCATCCACGATGCGCGCCTCTTTGAGCGGAACAGCCATGGTTTCCCCTTCGCGAATCGCGGCGTAGATGGTGTCGAAGGCTTTCTGGAATACCATGTTCCCCGCGGTGTCACGGGCAATAATAATCGCTTCGAGAATGGGTACCCCGGAAGCGATGAGCGTCCCCAGGGTTCGACAGGTACGTGCCGTCACCGACTTACTTATGATCTTGCCTAATAGCGGTATGCGCAGCGAGATCCAGTCGACCACGAACGCCCCCTTCTTATTCTTCCTCACAATCTTGAGGAATATGTAAAACGCCAGCGGTATCGCCGGGAAGAGGTAGAAGTAGGAGACCACGATATCACTCATCGACATCAGCATCAGGGTGATGCCTGGTAACTCAGTACCGAAATCGAGGAAGATCTTTTTGAATTTCGGAATAATCCAGTACATGATGAAACCGACGATCAGGCCCGCCACCGTGATCACGGCAACCGGATAGATCATGGCCCCCTGCACCTTTTTCTTCAGACTCTGGGCACGTTCTTTGAACTCGGCGAGACGCTGTAGAATGACTTCGAGTGCACCGCCGGCCTCCCCGGCTTTCACCATGTTGACATAGAGGTTGTCAAAACATTTCGGCTGTTTGGCCATCGCTTCAGAGAGCGTGTTCCCTGATTCAATATCTTCGATCACACCATCCAGAGAGGCTTTGAGCGGGCCGGGCTTGGCCTGGGATTCCAGAATGCGCAGGCTTCTGAGAATCGGTAGACCAGCATCCTGCAGCGTAGACAGCTGACGGGTAAAGGTACAGAGTTGTTTGGGCCGCACACCACCGATGGAGAAGCCCCCTTTCTTGGGAGCGGCTTTTTTTGCGCCACCACCGCCTTTACCGCCGGCCCCTTTTTTCTGTTTCTTACCGCGACCCTTTTCGGCAATCTTGGTAACGAAAAAGCCCTTCTCTTTAATGAGTGTCTGGGCATCAGCTTCAGAAGGGGCCTCGATCGTGTCTTTCACTTCGAGTCCAGTATTGTCCATGGCCTCATACTGATAAACCGGCATGGCGTCACTCCGTCAAAAGTCGTCTTAAAAAGGTTTTTATTGTTATGAACCAGATGGTTCTCAATTATGCAATGTCTTCCACGACGGTTTCACGGACCACTTCGTCAATCGTGGTGACACCGTCAAAAATCAGCTTCAATCCCGCTTCGCGCAGAGTGGTCATTCCCTGGCTGCGGGCCATGTCGCGAATATCGTCAACCGAAGCATCTTCGGTAATCAGGTCGCGAATTTCATCGGTAACATCCATGAGTTCATACAGGCCGGTACGACCTTTGTATCCCGAGTTATTACAGGTTGCACAGCCTTTTCCGTAATAGAAACTGTACTGTCGCGCCTGCTCAATCGGGAGCTGAAGTTCCATCAACAGCTCATCGCTGGGTTCGAACTCAGTACGGCATTCCTTGCAGATGGTTCGCACCAGACGTTGCGCCTGAATGGCTTCCACGGTTGCCGTGATAAGGAACTTGGGAATATCCATATCGCGAAGTCGGGTAATCGCTGAAGGTGCGTCGTTGGTATGCAGCGTACTGAATACCAGGTGGCCTGTCAGGGCCGACTGAACGGCGATTTCTGCGGTTTCAAAGTCACGAATCTCACCAATCAGAATCTGGTCGGGATCGTGACGCAAAATCGCGCGTAAAACGGATGCGAATGTCACATCGATATCCGGATTCACGGGGACCTGAATCAGACCATCGATGTCATATTCAATCGGGTCTTCGGTGGTGATAATTTTTTCTTCAATAACGTTGAGTTCATTTAAAGCGGAATACAGCGTCGTCGTCTTACCGCTTCCCGTCGGTCCCGTCACCAGCACAATACCGTTAGGACGGTGAATCATTTCGCGGAAACGTGACAGAGTGGTGGGGTCCATCCCGATCTTGTTGAGGTCCAGCTGCACCACAGTCCGGTCCAGCACTCGCATAACCACAGCTTCACCAAACAGGGTGGGCAGCACGCTGACTCGCAGGTCGACCGGGTTTCCGCCAACGTTTAATTCGATACGACCGTCCTGAGGCAGACGACGCTCCGCAATATCCAGGTCCGCCATAATTTTCACACGTGAAACGATGGCATTGGCCAGGTGGCGAGGTGGTGGCACCATTTCGTAAAGCACACCATCGGCACGAACGCGGATCTTGAATTCATCTTCAAACGGTTCCAGGTGGATGTCACTGGCCTGGTCTTTAATTGCCAGCAGAATCACC
>JAGQQP010000739.1 GCA_020426085.1 Planctomycetaceae bacterium
TTTTTTCTTCAGGAGAGGCAACACACCTTCCGAGTAAGTATGTTGCGGCATCAGCTGACTTTTAAATACATCTCTATCTGCTTTGATACTATTATCAGCAAAACAGAATTTTCTGAAACGTACAGGGAGTTCTGCAGTATGAATATTCAATTTAATCCTCACTCAATCACTTTACCTGAAGAGAGATTCCAATGGATCAACCCGCCCTGCCTGCGATCAAAGACTTTAAACTGACTGGAATCATTCTCTGTGTGATCGGTGTGATTTCTCTACTCGTACCCCTGATCACCGGTATCGCCGTCGTTTATATCATTGGTGCTTTTTTACTGCTGGGGGGAATTTTTTATGTTCTGCAGGCGATGCAGATGGGGGATATTGCAGGGAAAACTTTCCATGTGATTCTGGGAGCATTGATTATGTTCGGCGGACTCGCGCTCTTGTTCCATCCCTTTTATGGACTGAGTTTGCTGACCTTGATGATGGCAATGTTCTTTGTCTTTGAGGGAGTCTGGAAAATTATCATGTCCCTTAGTATCCGTCCTGCAAATGGTTGGGGACGGATTCTTTTCAGCGGTTTGATCTCATTACTCCTGGGCGGTCTGATCTGGGGCGAATGGCCTGTTTCCGGGATGTGGGCCGTAGGTACGCTGGTAGGCGTTGATTTTCTGCTGACCGGATTTTTCCTGATCAGTCTTGCCAATCAGGCGACGGGGGGAGACTCCGGACCTTCCGACACAATCGATGTCTAGTCCAGAGCCATTCGACGCGAATTCAATTCCCGACTCTTAACAGTTCCCACTACGGTTTGGGAGGTAGCGCCGGGCGATCGGGAATCGCGGGAGGCGCAGCCGGTTTCAGGACTTTGACGTCCGTCTTGGATTGATTCTGTCTGGGGAAGCTTTTGCTTCCCAGTTGAGCTGTGTGGTCGGGCGACATGCGATTACGGTAGATCACCAGGCCATCAATGGCGTGATACAGGGCTGAGTAATCGACGGGTTCATCTTTGTTGTTGATAATATCATTCGCCAGCAGGGAAATTGCTTTTCGCACCCAGTCTTCATTCAGACGATCATCGGGAAGTGCCATCATCAGAAATTCCAGAGTGTGACCTGTTGTCTCCAGACGTTCCTGGAAATTTTTACTCGCGCTTTTCTGGAAGAAGTAATCATAAGAGAATGAGCCATCAAAGTTCTGCATTGCTTTAGCTTCTTCAATGTATCGCTTGATTTTCTGATCCGCTTCCAGCCAGTAACTACTCAGGCGTTGACCTGAATTCTGAAACGTGTTTCTGGCATAGGCCAGGGCGAATAATGCATGTGTGCCGCCACAGGCTGATTCATTCGACAGCGTGGCATTCTGCATGTAAACAATGTCATCCATACGCCATTCTTCCCCGTTTTTGTCCTCCCAGACAGCATCAGGGCCGAGATAATGGACCAGCCCCCAGAGTGACCAGGTGACTTCTTCGTTCTCCTGCATCTCTTTTTTGGCGTTCTCGACAATATCGGCAACTGTGATGGGGCCATCGGGAGTCTGGAACTGATGGTCTAGCGGAACGTCAGCCATCGCGAGAATCGCCAGTGACTGATTTTTGTGTCCTTCGAAGGCATTGGATTTGGTATAGGGGTGAGCGCGTCCGCCGAACTCGGTTTTCTGGAACCAGGGCTCATTGTCAAAAGTGGGGCCAGAGGAAATCCACTCCAGTGCGTTGACGACTTTTCCATCCTTTTTGATCTGATAGTCTTTCCGGAATGCCAGCATCCCATGATAAATTTCCCAGGGGGAATGCTTTTCTGATGCCAGATAATGCTGACGGGCAATCTCAATGGCCTGCTCCACTTTGGGCAGCAGCTCTTCCGGGGATTCCAGGTTTTCCATGCCCGTAATTTGGGGTGCAGGAGTGGCGGCTCGTTCCGTTTCGCCGCATCCACTGGTTAAGAGACTGCTGGAGCACAAAAGTACCAGAAGAGAAAGACGCACAGTAAAATTCATGATTGTATGTGTTCCAGGGATTATGCAACTATTAAGGGATATTTGGGGATACGTGCCGTTTACAAAGGACTCTATAAAACGGGCTGACTGTAGTGAATGTACCATGTAAAATTACGGAAGTAAATCAAATATGTTGTGTAAAGTCTCCAAGTTGTTGGTTCTGAGCCACTATTTCGACCTTTCGAGGGTTTGAAACCCGGGTTGAAATGAAACCAGACTCCTGTCCTGGGAAATTGCTCACCAATGCTTATGCGGAGCCGCTCTGACAGACCAGATCACGCCGGCTGACTGGAGACAATCTGAAATTTGAATGAAACGTCTTTCCTGATCGAAATCAGGTTCTGTGTAACGGACTGTTTACACTGCTTTTGACCTG
>JAGQQP010000740.1 GCA_020426085.1 Planctomycetaceae bacterium
CCCCCCGGAAAACATAACGGGATGATCGTCATCAAAACCAATGACCCCGATTTCCCGGAACTCTTTGTCCCGATTATCATTCAGGGTCCCGACCAGAAAACCGCCCTGCAGAACCTGCCCCGCTCTCCTAAAGCCAATTAGAACAAGCACTTCACACATCTGATCGATTTGTGAGTCATTTTTCTTCTTTTTGGAATTTTCTGCACATTTTTTGTACGGAACGCACGCTTCAGCCCCACTATTTATGGGTAGAGAAACCGAACTTTCCTGGTTTCATCCCATGATATTCTATTACTCAATGGTGCTGTATGCGTTTAACACTGCGAACTCTGATTGCGTATCTCGACGATGTTCTCGAACCTTCTCAAATCAAAGAGATCGGCCAGAAACTGGATGAAAGCAGCTATGCTTCTTCCCTGGTGGAACGCATCAAAGACGTTCTACGCAGACGCCGTCTGACAGCCCCTGAAGTCGAAGGTCCCGGCTCGAACCCTGATCCGAATACTGTTGCAGAGTATCTGGACAACACCCTCACACCGGAAAGTGTCGCTGACGTAGAAAAAATCTGTCTGAATTCAGATGTCAATCTTGTTGAAGTTGCCGCCACGCATCAGATTTTAACGCTGGTGCTGGGTGAACCCGCGACCGTCAACCCGGAAACCAGAGATCGCATCTATGCCCTGGGACCTGTACCTGCCAACCCGCAGACAGAAGCTGCCTCTGCCAGTACAGCAACCTTACCAGAATACTCAACACCGGAGTCATCTAAGGCAACCCCGCATCCTTCTGCAGCACCACTCAGAAATCCAACACCAGCTAAACAGCAGACAATACCAGCAGAAGAACCCGAACCATTCTCTTCACGTATCCCTGACTATCTGAAAACGAAACCACTCTGGAAACGGGTAACACCATATTTCCTGGTCCTTCTGGCAGCCGTAGTCTGGGCGGGGCTCTTCTTCAGCGACGAGGCGCTCTTCCCGAATCTATTCTCAAGTCGCGACAATTCGCCTCAAATAGCGAGTAACACTGTCGAGAACCCGGAAGTCGATCTGGGACCGCCAGCAGCTATCAGTCAGCCGGAAAAAGCGACTGAGCCAAAGTCCCCCTCCGCTCCTGCAAAAAATGAAGAATCGACCGAGAAACCTGCTGTCTCAACTCCAGAGAAGAAAGAACCAACAGGTGAAACGGTGGCGATGAATTCGAAGCCTCCCGCATTCGATCCTCCCCCACCTGCGGACGCCGAGACAGCATCCACAACCAAACCTGTTCCCGCAACGCCTCCGTTAACAGAGCCATTACCGATTCCGCCGACTCCGGAACCGGAACCACAATCAGGAAAGCCTGAACCTCCTCAGCCCACTCCGACTGACAGCAAAACCGTTGCCTTGAATACCACCAACAGTAAGCCAGCAGCACCAGCGCCACCAAAAATTGAAATGGCCGACGCTGCTGAACAGGCACCAGCTGCACAGATCGAATCGGAAGACGGTTTCTTCCTGGAACGGGTCGATAAAAAACACGAACTGGCAGATAAAAACGACTGGGTCATCCTGTCCAAAGTCAGCCCGATTCAGGGAGGGGCTACCATCGCTTCTCCTGAACCGTTTACCGCCAGAATCAATATCCCGGAAGCACTCTGCAAAGTCGTACTGCTGCCCGGAACCGCAGTCACATACACCGGTAAGAACAAAGCGGCTGACATGGGCTTCCAGATCCAGGAAGGACGCATCCGCATTGAAGCATCCCGTGGCCTGAACGATGCGCGAGACGCAGCCGGCCCGGTTCTATCCATCAAAGTAAACGACGAACTCTGGCGCATCGATCTGGTCACCAGAGATAGCGTGTGTGGAATTGAAATTGTTCCGGTTCAGCCCCATAAACCCGGACAGATTCCTGACGCAGAAAACTACACAGGCATCCTGTTTGTTTACTCCGGCATGATTCGCTTTTCTGATGGAAAAGGAAAAGTCCAGACCATCGACGCCGGACACTGGATGTCCCTCTCGGCCAGTGATCGGGCCAAGGGGCTGGTCAATCCCTCCGACCGGCCCAAGCCACTGCGCGTCCCGCACTGGGTGGAACCCGATTACAAAGATAACTCCTATCTTTCACGTCGTTTAATTGCCGCTTTCGCCAAAGAACTGAAAGATGGCCAGCTCGTTTCGCTCACCATGCCGGCGATCACCAAGGACTTGAAACCCAATGTGTCTGATCTGGCCACCAAGTCACTGGCACTCACAAACCGGTATCAGGAACTGGTCAAAGTACTCAATGAAGTTGATCACCACGAATCACGTATTGCTGCGATTAACGGCATCCGCAACTGGCTGCTCCGTGATCCGGAAAATGGCAAGCTG
>JAGQQP010000741.1 GCA_020426085.1 Planctomycetaceae bacterium
CACTCCCCCCGAGCCTCCTGATCCGATCGTCAGTGAAGTTGTAAACACTTTGACAACGGCTACTGTCAGCAACAGGGGAACGCTGATCTTCGCTGCAGAAGTTAAAGCATCCTGTAAAATTCCATACCCTGTCGACATCACGGATAAAGCCTGCAGATCTTTATTGAACAGATAATACATGGCGATGCCTACGATGCCGGTCAAAAAAGCACCGATCGCCGGTTTGAACATCGGCTTGATCGGAATCTTTTTGAAGATCCGGTTCGTACCATAAAATGTCTTCACATAGAACATGGCAGCCAGACTGAGGATGACTGACAGAATGGTATAGGGTATCAACTCGAAGTGGGAATCAACGGTATGATGCAGTCCGTCACCAAACAAGGGCATGAACTGCAGTTCCTGTGGGAGCGACATGCAATAGACGGAATAAGCAATGATCGATGACATCGCTGCGGGAACAATAACATCAGATTCAAAATCTGCATTGCTGTACATGATTTCCGCGGCAAATAAGGCACCTGCCAGAGGAGCACGAAAGATCGCTCCTATACCGGCACCGACCCCCGCTGCCAGCATGATCCGGCGATCTCGCGCGGACAGTTTTAACACCGTTGCCACCCAGGAACCAAATCCGGCACCAATCTGAGCAATCGGCCCCTCACGACCGGCGGAACCACCTGTTCCCAGAGTCAGAGCCGAAGCAATCGTCTTCACGATGGGAACACGGGGTAAAATCAGTCCCCGTTTATTATGAAATGCATCAATGGCCGCGTCGGTTCCGTGCCCTTCCGCCTCGGGAGCAATATTATAAACAATGATCCCGGATGCCAGACCGCCTATTGTAATTACAGCCAGCATTAACCAGGGAGAAAAAGCTTTTTTGTCTTCTTCGTCATCATAGATTGAGTGTTCGCCTACGGTCTGGGGATGGTCAAATCCAGCAATGGCAACCAGGGTATGATGCTGGACAACCTGAATTAATGCATCAAATACTATGCCTCCCACGCCGGCTACAATACCGATCAGACAGGAAAGCACAAACCATTTGCCGCTGGCCTTCAAATCAAAGGTAATCAGCAGCGCACCCAATTTTTTAAAGTAAACCATTTTCGTTTGTTACAGTCTGATGGTGGAAAATAAATCTGTTCGCTGGCTGCCGGAGGGGAGTTCCGGCGACCCATTAAGTGGCGGGCTTCTGATTTCTACCTGCTTCTGCCGTAGTCGCGGATTAATTCGGCCCGCATGACTTGGAAGCATTTCAGGAGTTTGTCATACTCTGATACTCGGTTGTAACGAATTTGCCCCATTTTTTCGATATATTTTGTTTGTGTCCGCGTGGAAAATTCTGAGTTTTATTTAGGCATTGAAACTTCGGGGCTCTCCGGATCCGTGGCTGTCTACCGTCCTGGTCAGCAAATCACCCAGATTGAGCTTTCACAGCAGGGACGAAAACACGCACAAACCCTGGTCGCAGAAGTCAAAAACCTCCTTGGGTCCCTGAATATTTCAGCCCGGCAAATCACCGGTGTCGGAGTCAGTCGCGGTCCTGGCAGCTTTACCGGATTAAGAATCGGCATTACGTTCGCCAAAACTTTTGGATATGTGACTGGCTGTCCTGTAATTGGGATTGATACATTCGCAGCCATCGCGATGAAAAGCCCTCCTGAAATTACGGAAACCTGGGTCATCTCCAATGCACAACGGGGAGACCTGTTTGTCGGGAAATATCGAAAAACCACAGAACGACACTGGGAGAACGCTTCTGAAATCGGACTGAGAGGCATTGAAGAATTTGTGAATTCTCTCCAATCCGGTGATACCGTATCCGGACCTGGAATCACCCTGCTTCCAGATGACTTACCCGCTGCGGCTCGACTGCTGGGAACAGAATGTCGCACACCACAGGCGGCGGAAGTCGCAGAAATCACGGCGAGTTTATTGCAGGAAAATGCGGCAAATCAGTCTCCCCGAAATGAGGTCTGGGAACTGACTCCCTTTTATCTCCGAAAAAGTGCAGCAGAAGAGAAGTGGGACGCACAACAAAACAGTTGAGTTCCGTGACATCTCTACAGAACAGACTGACTTCTCAATTCACCACCAGTCCCGGCATTTTATCGAGCCTGAGAGATGCCTTATTACGGTTGAATGCTGACACTCTGATCCTTTTTAAAGATCGACAGGAATTCATGTTAAGTGAAATTTCTTCATAATACGAGATTTTTGTTTTTCTTGAAACATTTTCAAGAAGACACTCTCCCCGGGAATCCCGCTTGGCTATAATGAGGATCACGAAAATGTTCGATTTCAGACTCCTGAGTTTATGTATGAACTGTCACGACTATTTCGAAAGAGTCCTG
>JAGQQP010000742.1 GCA_020426085.1 Planctomycetaceae bacterium
AAAGACTCTGATCGGAAAATCACGGGAGGAAGTCGTCGAGTTGCTCGGCGACGATCAGAAGGTGAATGAATCGCGTCTGATTTATCGCGTGGGGAGCGATGGCATGATCGATGACACGTGGCTGGAGATCCAGTTTGTCGACGCCAGGTGTCAAAACGTCCTATTCTATCCCGACTAGGAGCGAACTGATCCCAGAATCAGTTCTTTTCCAGCGAAGAACGCGAAAGGCGTTCGCGAAGATAAGTGGCGCGGGCGACGTTTCGTTCGCCTGATTCCAGATGGGATTTCCGCAGCTTCTGCAGGTGGGCGGGCTGGGTGTGGATGAATAGCTCATTGACTCCGGGGATCTGCAGATCCTTGATCAGGCCGAGATTCACTCCCATTCGGAGACTCGACAGGAAGTGCATGGTCTCTTCGGAACTGATGGTCTGGGCCGTGCTGAGGATGCCATAGGCCCGTGAGACCTGATCGTGGAGCCCCTGCGGATCATCCTTAACAAGGGCATCCCGCACGCGGCGTTCGTAGGCGATGATATTCGGGACGACTTCCTTAACGTTCCTGATGATCTGTTCTTCGCTTTTCCCGAGCGTTGCCTGATTGGAGATCTGGTAGAAGTCTCCCATGGCCTGACTGCCTTCTCCGTATAAGCCCCGGACGGCCAGGTTGATCTTCTGCAGTGCCTGGAAGACCTTCTGGATCTCTTTGGTAATTACCAGTGCAGGCAGGTGCAGCATGACACTGACCCGGATCCCGGTGCCGACGTTGGTCGGGCAGGCGGTCAGATAGCCAAACTCTTCACTGAAGGCGTACGTTACTTCCTGTTCCAGGAGATCGTCGATATGGTTGATCGTGTCCCAGCACTCATCCAGCGAAAAACCGCTCCGGAGCACCTGTAGACGGAGATGGTCTTCTTCGTTGACCATAATGCCGATATTTTCTTCGCTATCCAGTCCAACCCCGCGCGGGCCCGATCGCTCGGAATGTTCACGGCTGATCAGTTGGCGTTCGACAATAAACTGACGATCCAGATTACCCAGGCTGTTTACATCCAGGTAGGAGAGTTTTACATCCATGGGGAGTGCGGTAATAATCGGCCGCATCAGCTGTTCGATTTCGCCCAGTGTCGATTCCGTACAGCGATTGATAAAGGGGAACTGCGCGAGGTTCCGGGCCAGACGAATGCGGCTGGACATCACGATATCGGAGTCCGGGCCGATTCCTCTCAACCATTCACCACTCGTGCGAGTGAACGCGTCCAAATTCACCCTATTCTCCTTTATAGTATTCAAAACAGATCAGATCGATGGGGTTGTGATCTGGTCTCTGGCGTTAGTATAACTCACGTGACTTTCATTCCCAAACGGTGTAGACTCGGGGAACAAGTACCATACTCATTCATTACGGGAAAACAAAGTCTAATCCACGGGTTCTGGTCAAAAGCGCTTTAAGATTCATGTTGTTATTCCATTTTATGCAATGAGTGTCTTGAATACCATTCCTCTCAAGTGATTCCGAAACTGAAAAATCCGAAACACCCTGTTACGGACCGCTGTTTTCCAGATCTGGCAGCCAGACTTTTTGGAGTTTTTTGAGAACTGAAGCCGCGGGCAGCTTGTCTCTCCGAAAGGAAATGTTCATAAGAGAGACGACTCTGAGTATTAGAGAACCCGGGATGCTTGTTCATCCACAGACAGTAGCAGTTAAGATAGTCCATGAAATACGTTCCCGATTTTGAAACTTTTAAATCACTTTCCGGGCAGGTCAACCTGGTCCCCGTCTATCGGCAGTTGACCGGGGATACCCTGACTCCGGTCAGTGCCTATCAGTTGCTGGAAAAAGGCCCCTATTCCTTTCTGTTTGAAAGTGTGGTCGGAGGCGAACAGATCAGCCGCTACAGCTTTCTGGGAGCGAACCCGTTTTTAACCGTCGACGCGTACGAGCAGCGGGTGGTGATCCAGCAGCAGGGGCAGACCGAGGAACGAACTGTCGAAGACCCGCTGCAGGAACTGGAAAATATTCTCGATCAATACCAGGCTGCAGAGCTTCCCGGACTCCCCCGGTTTTGCGGAGGGGCAGTCGGATACGCGGGCTACGATGTCGTCCGTTATTCGGAACATCTGCCGAATGCCCCGGAAAATGATCGTCAGCTTCCTGATCTCTCATTTGCATTATACGATCACATGGTGGTTTTCGATCAGATCAATAAAACGGTTCTGGTCGTCGCACACGCCCACCTTGATGGCGAGTTGAATGAAGCGGAATTGAAAGACGCCTATCAGAGTGCCTGCGATAAAATTGATCAGACCTGCCAGCGGTTTCAGACGGGTGATCCTTCTGCATTAAAGATGGCGGATATCA
>JAGQQP010000743.1 GCA_020426085.1 Planctomycetaceae bacterium
GTTCAGCCCCACTTCCTGTTGACTGCCATGCTTCAGATGGACGGCCATTTCCACGGGCACACCAATGTGTGCTTCCAACTGTTGATCTTCCACCAGGCGGAACAGTGGCGCATTAGGAAAAATGACAGTCCCTTCATCGGCATAGCGTTTTGAAACCCGACCACTGTAAGGGGCTTTGAGCACGGTATCATCCAGATCGACCTGATTGTCTTCGAGTGACGCATCCAGGTTGGCAACCACAGCTTTCTGGGCTGTAATCTGTTCTTTACGGGTCCCCTCTTTCAACTCAGACAGTCGACTCCGGGCTGCATCAAGTTGCGCCTGCTGTTGCTCCACCTCATATTGAGAGGCTTCAAAATCGGAACTGGAAATCGCATTGCGTTTCAGTAACTGCTGATTTCGGGCATGGTCTGCCTGTAGATTTTTGAGCCGGGCATTCAGCTGTCTGACTTCCGCTTCCGCGACAGCTACTGTTTGAGGTCGCGGTCCTGCTTCCAGTTCATCCAGCTTCGCCTGAGCAGCGTCGCGCTCTGCCTGCAGCTTCAGTCGAATCACCTGTAGATGCCGGGTATCGAGTCGGGCCAGTACCATTCCTGACTCAACCGGGTCCCCTTCATCGACGACAATTTCCATCAGCTTACCGCTGCGTTCGAACGCCAGTTCACTGGTACGGGCCGCCGTCACTTTTCCGGTATAGGTTCGTTTGCGGGAAAAGGAATCAACGGGCTGCAGCTCAATGACATTTACCGGCACCCCTGACTGCTTTGTCTGTTTCACGGGGACTTCTGTGGAAAAGGCGCTGTGTAGATTCCCCCGGAATAACCCCATGAAAACCGCCAGCAGCATGACTGCTCCAGCCAGAGCGAACCGCTTACCGTACCGTGTTTATTTTTGACGAAACGTCAATTTGTTTCCAAAAAAAAACGACTCAGACTGTGTTCTGCTGAAGTTCATTTCCAAACACCTCCCGGGTAACACGGTCGTAAACCGCGTCGTAGTCGACTTCGGTACTCAGTGGCTGCCACTGAATTCCATCAAGAAAACGATTAAAATTTCGGCGGAGCATTTCATAGGGTTCAGAAATACCCAGCTCACTGAGTGAGTTACTGGTCGTAATGATCGAGTAGCCGCCCATGGACATGGACCAGAGTCCGAACACAATTTCTTCAGGCGTCGCAGAATTCCCGAGGATCACATCGCCTCGAGAGACACCATCCCGCACAATGCCGCCTACGATTCCGATACAGCGGTGTTCGTAGTTTGACATCAGCTTACGACGTTCTTCTGACGTTTTATCCCAGATGGAATCCAGTCGAATTGTCTGCTCAACACAAAAATGATCAGGATAAGTTTTTACGAACAGCTCGGCAGCAGCACCGATGGCGGCAATCCGCTCGCGTGACGTTCCCTGAAACAGAGATGCCTTCTGAAACATCGCCAGCCGTTTTTCCAGCGTCTGTATCGCCAGAGTAATGATAATCTCCTCTTTACAGGAGAAGTGGTTATAAATCGTTCCTTTGGAGTACTCCAGCAGACTGGTGAGCCGGTCCATATTCAGACCGTTATACCCGCCTTCGATAAACATCGGGCGCGCACATTCCAGGATCTTCGCTTCGCGTTCCTGCATTTCACGTTGTTTGCGTTCTCGGGTACTCATAACTCACTATTTTGACGGATCGTCATTTTAAGTCAAGATATTAATTGAAATTATTCACATAGAGGGAATACGTAGAGAAATGAACTCTGAGGCACCCGTAAAACACCCAGCACAACAAACACTATTCCTTTTCATAATAACGCTTTACAACACATTCACAATAAAGAAAAGGCATGCATAATCAGAAACAATCATCTCGACTTTAACGGCATCTCCTCAGGAAGTTTTCGTACGTTGCGTCAAATTGAGAGTTCAGGGAATGCAGGCGCGTCGCCGCAACTTTACTCCTGCTCTTCCCGCTGCTTCTGATATTCCTTGAGCTTGCGGTACAGAGTTCGTTCTCCGATCCCCAGCATCTTGGCAGCTTCTTCCCGCTTGCCGTCGGCAAGTTCCAGGGCCCGTTCGATGTAGTAGCGTTCGACTTCCGAAAAAGGACGTCCAATCAGGAAATCAGCGCCCGAACGATCTGAAATAAAACCACTGTCACCCTCCGGTCCTGTGAGGGGCACGATTTCTTCGGGCAGGTCATCCAGATCCAGAATGCCATCGGTGTCCAGAACCAGCATTCGCTCGGCGGCGTTTTTGAGCTGACGAATATTGCCGGGCCAGTCATAGGACATCAGGGCCCGACGTGCGGCGCGGGAAACGCCATCGTAGGGTTTGTGATATTGCGAAGACAGTTCCTTGAGAAAAT
>JAGQQP010000744.1 GCA_020426085.1 Planctomycetaceae bacterium
ACTTCCGATACCAGATGTTGCACTGTTTCATACGTTTCGACGGAACAGAGTTGGGGGACGCGGATGCTGCCGGGCAGACAGACACGCGACAGATCGTTGCGGAGCAGATCGACGATCATCACATTTTCGGCCTGATCTTTTTCGCTTTCCCGCAGTTCATCACGCGTGAGCAGATCAGCCTCGGGAACATACTTTCGGCGTCGGGTCCCTTTGATGGGACGCGTTTCGACTTCATTGTCAGAGACGTTCAGAAAACGTTCGGGGGAGGCACTGAGAACTGCCCAGTCATCCCAGCCGAAGTAGCCGGCAAACGGTGCGGGGTTTTTGGAGCGTAAATTCAGGTAGAGTTCCACGGGATGCGTGGTTGTCTGGCTGAGAAGGCGATGTGAAAAATTCGCCTGAAAAATATCACCCGCGTAAATGTATTCAATAATATCTGCTACACGGTTCTGAAACTCTGTTTTACTGAAATTGCTGAAAATATGGGGGTACTCTTCCAGCGGACAGGCAGATGAAAGTGCTTCCAGTGGAAGTGAATCTTCCATGTTCCACGGCGGCAGTTGCTCGATGCGGTTACTGCGATCAAAGAGAACGGTATCGATGCGGGCTTTGACAGACTGGCAGCGTTGGGCAGCCCGTTCGTAACTTTGTGAATTCAGACTCTCATCAAAGCCCTGGACGATCAGCCAGGCGCGATGTTGATGATGATCCCAGGCGATGACCCAGTCGTAAAAGCCGACGGCAAAATCGGGAAGCTGGAATTCATCCTGCGGTGCGCGGGGAAAATCTTCCCAGCAGCGCCCCAGCTCATATGAGAGCAGGCCGGCAAACCCGCCCTGAAACGGAGGGAGTTCCGGAACCGATTCGACCCGCTGGCGTGCGTGGACTTCGCGCATCAGCTGAAAGGGATCGGTTCCCAATTCGGCGGTCTGAATCTGAGTCCGCGTGAGAGGCTGGCACATTAAGTAAGAATAGCGTCCCTGCGAAGAGGACTGCCGGGCACTGTCCAGAACCAGCAGACTGTCTTCGCCGGCAAACTCAAGCAGCAGTTGTTCCAGATCCGGACAGGGGATCAGTTCCTCCACAAGCGGGAGCTGTTCCGCGATGGGGCTCCCCTGCTCTTGAGTCAGATCCTGAGATAATTTTCCAGACATGATACATCTATAATTGAACTAAACCGTGCTGCGAGCGCCCGACAATTGAAAGCCACTGAGACCACAGTATAACAGGACCCGGATCGATAAGGAATCATTAGCGAGGTCCACATTGTGTGTCTTCTCCCTGCTCGCGACGGCGGTCCAGCGCACTGATTTCCGCTTGCGTCAAAAAGCCCCAGTTTAAGGGCTGGTCCTGCTGATACAGTTTACCCAAGGTTAAAGCCGTCATTGCTTTACACATTTCGTAGCCCAGATAAAATGCATGCGATGCGTCCAGATCTTTCGGGTTGGCTGACTGGAACTGATCAAAGAGTTCGAAGGGGTCGGTCCCTTTCCAGTAGCCATCCCGGTTCATGACGTGTAAGGCATTTTCTTCTGCGAAAATCCGATAGTTGGGATCCCGGATCTGAGCCGCCAGATTTTCCAAAGCTTCTGAACCGAGTTCTTTGAGTTTGGGATCGCGCAGCATGACCAGTTGATAATCGACGTGCTTCGGCAGCGTCTGGTTATCGATGGCGTATTTGACCAGCCGCCGGGCATGATTGAATTCGCCGATGGCACTCCGCGCCCAGTTAATGACCTCGGTGGCCAGTACGCTCTGGATCTTCAGTTCCTGGCAGAGCGCAGCCAGCAGCACGTTCATACCGGCGGTATCCACTTCCGTCAGTTCGGTCAGATTGCCGATCCCCATCATGATTTCGACATCCGGAAATACCCTGCGGGCGCGGTAATAGCGTTCCAGCGATGCAGCAAAGCCGTAGCCGATCGGTTCCAGAATGGGATCAATGCGAAAAGGGGTCCCCTGTTTCGTGAGTTCCTCGACAATGGAATGCAGAGATTCAAAATCACTGGGGACATCCGGGATGGCGACCACTTCCACGCCCAGTCTGGAAACCCAGTCGAGGTTGGTGTGGTTGCAGCTCAGAATCAGTTCCGCACCATTGGCGACTGCTGATTCCACTTCGGAGCGCTCGAAACTGTCGATCGATATCCGATGACCTGCCTCGACGAGCATTTTTACGATTTCACCTGTACGGGCCCAGCTTTCTCCGGGAACACAGCCGACGTCGATCAGGTCTGCACCATTTTCGCGATAGTGGTCTGCCTGGCGCAGAATTTCTTCGTCTGTCAGAAACGGGGCATGGTTGATTTCTGCTAGAATTTCGATGTCATAACGGGAGAGATCTTCAGGT
>JAGQQP010000745.1 GCA_020426085.1 Planctomycetaceae bacterium
TGTCGCGAGGAAGGCATGTTCAAAGATAAACCGGCTGACCAGGGGCGAGAGTGCGGCCTCCTGGTTCAGAAAAGCTTCCCAGCGGGCGACGATTTCCGGCATCGCCAGTTTCTGAAGTGAGGCCATCGCGTCTGCCGTGGGACCGGGTGAGCCGGCGGTGATCCACTCAGAAAAGAACTGATTCTCATCCGCCGGGAGAGCAGGCATTCCGAACGGCATGCCTGCGGTAGGTCGCTGTTTCAGATAAGCGTCGATCCCCCGTTCGCACGGGCAAAGATGATTATTGACGGAATGATAAATCGGTTCGAGCGGCTTGAGATCAAAGGGGGGCTGGTTATGTTCGGTGCCGGCAACCAGCATGCGGAACAGAATGCTCTTTGCGGGACGTTCCTCGGGGGGCCCCTGTTGTTCGACGACACTACAGAAACCCTGCTCGCGCCAGGCGTCCAGAGAAGGCTGGTCACCCAGACGGACCGGTTTTTCTGCAAACACATGCGTCGCATCGGGATTGACTCTGCGGGCTCCCCGGCTCAGTCCTTCATAGCAGGTGAGTTTGAGCAGACAGGGGGAGTCGAGGCAGCCATGACAGACAATGCAGCGCCTGTTGAAGATCGGCTGAATTTTGTCGAGATAGAAATTGCTGTCGAGGTGTGAGTCTGTTGTTTCGGGATAAACGGTTGGCATCAAGACGAATGGTTGCCAGTCGGACTGCTGTTCCACCTGGTTCCAGAAAATGCTGCCCGCGATCACGCCGGCAAGCAGGAGAAGCATCAGCACGACCGCGGTATAGCGAACCTTATTTTTCAATGCCTTACCCCCACAGCATTTTGAGTACGATTGCCGGTTTATGAATTCTTTTCATGCGGCCCGAAATCGAAGATAGACGTAAGCAAATAGGGTGTCAAGGCTGTGGTGTGCTGGTGTGGTTGAATGTGGGTTACCATTCAGAACATTCCGGTTCAGTTATTCTTTCTGTCCTTATCTCAGTCACAATTATTGTTGGTTAAGTCAACAATGCCACCCTACCGCATTCAAGAACAGCAGGCTCTGGTAAGCCATCCGAAATGTGTATCCACTTTTCGAAACCGAGGAGAATCTGAGTAGTGTTCAGCGAGAAGAATTACTTCTGCAGACTGCGGTAGAACGAGTCGCGGATGTTTTGCATCGACTGCCAGATCTCGGCTTTCCTCTCCTGCGGCGAAACACAGGCGAACAGATAGCCGTCTCTGGTTGTTTTGTCTGTCCAGACCTGGATGATCAGATTCAGCGTTTGCGGTTTCTGAGTGACAAACGGTTCGATCCATTTGACGGTTGCCGAATATTCCGTGAGCCCTTCGGGGTAAATCTTCTGTGGATCGACGGGGACCACTTTTTTCAGTTCGCAGGAAAACCCGCTGGTATCAACTTTCGCTTTTCGGCTGTTAAAAATGGTGCGCGACAGCCCCTGGTAATATGTGAGTAATTCGCGTTCGATGTTTTTTTGTGTCAGTTCACTGCCGGGATCGATTTTAAATACGAAGAAGTAGGAGAAAAATGTGTTCGATTTTTCCTGGAACATGCCGGGCGAAAACCGGGCTTCTTCGATCCCTTTGAACTTCATTTCCCTGGCAAAGGAAGGGGGGAGCATAATCTGCTCCCCCTTCCAGCCCGTGGGTACGGTAATGTGCTTTGCCAACTCCGCATCGGCAGCCAGCAAAAAGCTCGTTCCAGACAGAATTACCAGTAAAACAGCAATACGGCGGAGATCAAAATACTGCATACGAGGCGTTTTCTATCTTGAGGAATACGTGAGACTAAATCGAAGCGATTTCGAAACCAGAGCGGTACTCTCGCGTCAGGTATTTGTTCGCCTCTGAGTTATTCGTGATCTTGAGCGCTTTCCCATCGAATTCGAGGGTTTCGCCCGGGAAGTATGCGGCCACATTTCCCAACTGCACGGCTTCGGTCAGATGGCCACCGTATTCAAACCCGTCGCTGGGCTGTTTTCCGGACAGGCAACCATCGACCCAGCCATGATAATGGTCGAGCCCTTCTACCGGTTCGATTGTCACACCCTCGATATTGACGAACGGCATACCGACGTGAGGCAGAATCAAGTTGCCTTTTTCACCAACGAAAATGGAACCACCGCCCGGCAGAGACTGACCGGGTAACAGTTTGGCGATACTGTCACTGGGCCGGCGACCGCCATCGTACCAGGTAATCGGCAGACTGCGACTGGCAGTGTACTGCGTGCCGGGAATGATGTATTTGATGGTTTCCTGGGCGGGCCAGACTTCATCATTCATGCCAGTATGTTCCGAGTGCACGCTGATCGGGTCACCCGTAATTTTGAGAGCCGTGTACAC
>JAGQQP010000746.1 GCA_020426085.1 Planctomycetaceae bacterium
CAATATTCTTCCTGAGATCATCTACTTTAAATTTTTTTCTTAGACTCGTGCAGATATATTTCTGCAATGTATTTTCGACCTCTCCGTTTCCATTTTTAGGAACCCCAGGAGGGTAGTCATTTTTATCAGCAGTCGAATCTGCCACATTCCATGTTTTATTTTCAATATCGGAAATGGACAAAGCATGCGGATGCTGGTGCTTATCACCACAAGAAATGATGGCTGAAGAAGGACGCATTCCTGCAAAAAATCTTGGGTCGCTGCTGTAGTGGCTTCCATGGTGATTGATTTTAAAAGCACAAATATGACCATTTAATTTCTGGCCATTTCTATATTTAGAAACATCGGCTCCTTCAATGGATTGAATCAATGGTGTCTCAACCTTGATATAGGGAGACATCTTGGATTTGGGGCCACCTAAATCACTAAATCCACCTAAGTCGCCTCCCGTAAAGTAACGAAATGCACCATATTGAATAAGCCAACTTAAGCCATAATCATTACCATTTCTGACATCGCCTTTTACCGATTTACTGTTAATAAAATCTCCATCGGAACTGACACATTTTAAAATAATTTTCCTTCCCTTATTGCCGACTCCCAAGTCGATTTCAAAATTAGTTTTGGCGTCTACTTTATTTCTGATTCGACCATTTAAAAGTGCCGCTCTCTTATAAGTTAAATAAGCTTTGTTTTCACCGGCTGGTGGAGGTCTGTAGTCACCGCGATCATAAATTGCAGAGAATCCTGTAAGAGTAAAGTCTTTGAGCAGAACGGCTAATCCTCCAACATGATCCTGGTGATAATGAGAGGCTATAATGTGATCGAGCTTAGCAACCCCCATGCGTTTCAAGTAAGTATTTACTTTGTTTGCCGTACTTTGATCATTGCCTGCATCAATCAATACAGTTTGATTGACCGTTCCCACTAAAGGGATGTTATTTGCTTTATCTAAACATAATTGAAGCCATTTATACTCGTCCGTTGGAATCACAACTTTTTTCGTTTCGAGTTTTTTTCTGAGCTTTGTCTTGTCGCGAACAATGATCAGTGTGGAATCGCCAGCACCTACATTGATATGGTGGATTTCGAGGATGATGCTCATTGGCTGATGTTTCTATTAAATATTGAACCGGAAATGCGCACAAACTCTGATACGCAGATACGCTGACTCAGGTAATCTTAAACGAAACGTGAACAGACTTTTGAAGCAGAAATCAGGACGTGAGTGGATCAGCTGAATAGAGTGTTATCCGTACCTGACGAGAATTCACATCGTGCATCTGTAAGCAGACCGGACCGCATGAGATCACCATCTGCAAATCGAACACGCGTTAATGTACGAAGCAGTAAGGCAGCATTTGAGACTGGAAATGGTAGAAGCTGCATGCCGCCAAACTTTCTTTTGAATTCATCTCGCCAAATGCAAACAGGCAAATTGGAAGAATCACCAACCTGGAAGTGAAAATAACACCACCTGTATTCTCAAAAACACGAGTATATACACCCGTAACCATTAGTCAACTACTACTTTTGAATATTCTTTTCACTGGTTGTAACTCCAAAAGCTACTGGAAATCAGGGAGATAAAAGCAATGCCAGTCCAAACTGTTCCTGCGTGTGGTCAAACTCATCAGCCGCACAAAAAGCACTTTTATGATTTGGCTTACTACTCAGTTGAGATCCGCCATGCTTGGCCGACTCTCATCATGCACTGGCAGGACAGTATAGATTTGTGCTGGATTTCCAGAGAGCGTACCTGCTCTGATCAGAGAAGAGACAGGACGATATGATCAGATCACTTCACCACTTTGAGAACAAAATCGTTTAGCAGGCCGCCAAGTCTTTCACGACGCTCAATCTCAGTTGAACCGTTAGACTACGGCCCCCTGCTCCCGCAGTGTTTTGCGCAGTTGCTCAATATCTACTTCGCGGGGCGTAACAGACTGTTTCAGGGAAAGGCTGGCGGCGGTCCCTGCGGCTTCGCCAGTTGCATAGCAGGGTGGAATCACACGAGCGGAAGCAGCTCCTTCGTGATCTGCAGAGATGGGGCGTCCTGCCACCAGAAGATTGCTGACATTTCGTGGCACCAGACAGCGATAGGGAATCTCATAATGGTCTGCATGAATGCCTTCCAGGCGGCCGCGGGGGCCCTGGGGATCATGGATATCGATTGGATAGGAACACTGGGCGATTCCATCTTCGAACTTGCGGCCTTCCAGTACATCCTGACCATTGAGCACATAGTCGCCTAGAATATGTCGCGTTTCTCTCACTCCCACCTGGCTGCCTGTGGCGAGCAGTTGCGCGTTTTCCAGACCGGGGCAATGCGAA
>JAGQQP010000747.1 GCA_020426085.1 Planctomycetaceae bacterium
GGCAGCAGGTTGAAACGCGATCGCGTATTCTCAGACAGATACAACCAGGCTACTGGTCACAGCGGGCCTGGATTCTCGTCGATCAGCAGCATCAGGTCGATCGGTACGGCAGTCAGCTTTCTCAAAGTCTGAAGCAGGCGCAACTCCTCTACTCGCTAGGCAAGATCGAACAGGCTATCGAAGCTTATACGAAAACGGCAGAGCAGGCCACCGCGGAGGGAAAAGGCGATCTGGCATTTGAACTCGCCTTCACCAGTGCATCACTGCAGATGCAGGCAAAACAATACAAAGAGGCGGCAGAACAGTTTCAGTCACTCTCACGAAAATACAGCACCGCACCCCGTGCTGCGGACGCCGGCCTGCTGGCTGCCTGGTGCCTGGGACAGCTCTATACACAAAGTCGCACCAAATCGCGCAGGCTGGCCTACACCGCCGCATTGGAAGAAGTACAGAAACAGTTCCCCGACAGCAATAGCGATTATGAAGCAGGCTGGATGCTGG
Organism: Planctomycetaceae bacterium; assembly: GCA_020426085.1. Lineage (GTDB taxonomy): Bacteria > Planctomycetota > Planctomycetia > Planctomycetales > Planctomycetaceae > Gimesia. The sequence goes on from JAGQQP010000747.1 coordinate 502, forward strand.
CGCGGCTGGAAGAAGCCCGGTTGCAATATTCCAAAGCACTCGTGCTCTATGCAGAAGTGCCCGCCGATCATCCCCGGGCAGCTGACGCCCATCTGGGAATCGCCCGCTGCTACGAGCAGATCCTGCAACGACTCACTTCTCTGGGCAAGCCGACCAGCGCCTGGCGGCAGGAAGCCATTGATGTCCTGGAAAAATATCTGGTCAACTTCCGTGCTGAATCTGACCCGCTGATCCTGCAGTCGCAGGCAGACATCGCATTACGACTTACGCGCATTTATCTGAATGACACGCCCCCTCGCTACACAAAAGCCAATCAACTGCTGGAATTAATCATCAGCACCGCATCGCGCAGTATCACAGAACTCAAACGTAATAATGAACATGCAGAAGCCAGCGTCGCCCAGACTGCGAAGGTGATTCAACGCTGGAATGAAATCGCCAACCAGGCACGACGTCTGGAAATCATTACCCTGGCCGGACAGGGCAACCCGACCGAGGCCCGCTCACTGGTGGAGAGCCTGGAGAACGCGGGAACAAACGAACTGCTGGCGGTTCTGAACGGTGTCTCGCAGATCAATCTGGATCTGTCAGCGAAAACGCGCTACGAACTGGGACAACTGCAGTTGAAATCAGCTGAGAAACTGATCGGTCGCCGCGACGAACTGAATCCCCGGCAACGGCAGCAACTGGACCTCTGCCTGGCCGAAGCGTACCTGGCGACGAACCAGCACATTCGCGCGCTGGAGCATTACCAGGAACTGTTAAAACAGGCACCCAAAGACACCGCACTCATTAAACAGGTCGCGCAGCTGCTGGAGCACTGTGGCACAAAGGTCTGTCTGCGGGAAGCGGCACAGAAATGGCGGCTACTGGAATCAGCAGAAAAACCAGGTAGCATTCCCTGGCTCGACGCCCGTCTGCACATCGTGGAGACGACATTTGATTCCGGAGATGAATCCGAAGCCAGAAAACTGCTCGGCGTAACAATGCTGCTCTACCCCGATCTGGGTAACGATGAATTAAAACTACGTTTCCAGGAACTGCAACAACGCATTCAAAAGTGACCGTTTCCTGCTCATTCGGTGAATCATGTATCAGGTAGACCCACTCTTTAAAAAACACTTTTTTTTCATTGCTGGCGTTTTGACCCTGTTATTAACGTGGTACATCGGTTGTCTGAGAGTTACTGACGGCAAAGGACCAGTCATCAGTAATGCCATCGCTCTCGTCCTGTTTGTACCAGTCGGCGGAAAACTGTTGTCTGCAAAGCAATACCTGTTATTTATAGCCACATTTCTGCTTTGTCTGGCTATTGGCTTTGCAATCGGCAGCTTGATTAAATCACATCTGATGACAATCACCCTGACTCACGGCCTGATCGTTTGCGGAATCGGCGGTCTGCTGGGGCTTCTGGAATATGGCTTATTATGGATGTTTTATCGCAGACTGTTTTTTCGCTCTCGTTATTATCTGCATCGAATTTTCAGAGGCAGGAAATAGCGAATGTGCCTGAAACCTTTGCCCTGTGACGTCGGCTTTGCAGATGCGGAACTGGACCACTACCTCAAAGAGCATTCCCAGCTGAAGGTGATTATGAGAGCCTGGAATCAAAAGAAAATTGAGCTGGTCTTTCAGGATGTAATCCAGCTGCACGATCAGGGGATCGGGGATATTGCTAATGTTTGCAGGGAAACCCGCCAGACAGATTCCCTGATCTCTGCGCTCGAAACCATGTATGAAAGCATCCCGGCAACACATCCTTATCAGGAATATGTCTTTTTAGACCATAACGACAGTAAAGTACTCACGGTGGTCGCGAAATCAGTTGAAGT
>JAGQQP010000074.1 GCA_020426085.1 Planctomycetaceae bacterium
CCCTGACAGCCAACCTGCAGATCAACACATTTGAAATTGGAAACAGAATTATTAGATTCTGGATGATAGAAACTTTAAGTCGGGACTGTAATTCCGAGCCCTTTTTGTGTCAATGCGGGGAGTACTGGTGCTTTGAGTGATGCTCAAACAGCAGCAGGAAAACTTGAATTCAAGTAGCCAGAAATGAGAAAATACTCCTTATTTCCCCCAAACCCGGGACGCAACCTCGCCCCTTTTAATCCAGTTTATCTATTTTGCGCAACAGACACGATTTTGAACAAAAAATGAAGATCCGGAATTTCAGCCTCAAACAGACCGCTTTCTCAACCGAGAAGCAATGCAGTCGAAAGCGATTACCGCTGTAACTAACCGGCTTGTCTGGCGTTACCGCTCTTTCAGTGGTTGCTACGTGTGACACCAACAAAATAAGCAGATTCGGTCCAGTGCTTGAACCAGACATGCAGTTGTCCTGCCATTTGTTCCGGCTCCAGAAGTCCTGCTTCCGCGAATTCGCTGATCGCATCACCGACTGTGAGCCCGTGATGCAGTCGAGAAAGCAGAAAGTACTCTGTTTCAGAAATCGCGGCACGACGCACGATATAATTGCGGCGAGTAATTGCCAGGCGGGTGGTTTGGGCGGCGGGGATGTCAGGAATTTCGTCACGTTTTGTGCTGGAGATGTATTCCTGCACAGGGAACTGAAACTCCATCAGCCGAAAACAGGGAGCCATCTGTAAGGTCAGATCGGGCCATTCTTCCGGAGATATCGTATTCAGAGTCTCCGCTGTCAGCAGATCCTGTTTTTCGATTCCCGGCCCATCGAATACTTCGCTGTAGACGCGTTCCAGTGTCGCCAGTTCGATCAGAAAATCAGTCCAGTCAGGTGTCTCTGCATTCGATTCCGGTTCTGGTCGACTCTCCTGCAGGAATTGAGGAAACCGGGCCCCCAGTTCCCCGAGCGTATAACTGGCAGGAGGATATTTTTGCAGATATTGCAGACTGAATGCGCCGAAGGCAGCGGTCCCCATCGCCGACACCAGGGCCGCATATTCCTCACTGAGGCATTCCAGCAGACGCGCGTAGTAGGCATTGGCATAAATGCCGATGCGCTCTTGACTCGTCTGCTGACTGGAACGGGTAATCACCGATTCCAGCTGGTCGTTTGCCAGCGGGATTTCCCGTTGTGCTTCTTCCGAAGCGATGCCCGCTTCGACTCCGCCCGGCGCACTGATCACGGTCTGCATCCAGCGCTGAATCTGATCCAGTTTACGTTGCTTCTGGTTCATTCAAAGTCCGCCACGATAAACGAAGCAGGATGGGGAATGGCTTGCGTATCAACATGGACAGGCTCTGCCTCTGAAACCACTACGTTCGGGACGGCGAGATTCTCATCCATGTACTGACGGGCTTTTAATACTTCCTGATGTACGACAGGAAACGGTGGAATCTCTGCATCCCATTCCAGTAAAGTCGCGACTCCGCCGGTGCGCTGATGCAGTAAACGGAACAGATTCCAGACCGGGTCAACCACATGTCCGTCATGGGTATCGATCAGATGCGTACCACAGTTAGTGTGCCCGGCCAGATGACACTGCACAACGCGTTCAGCTGGAATCGCCTCCACATAAGCAACGGGATCAAATTCATGATTCACACTGGAAACATAGACATTATTGACGTCCAGCAGAAGTCCACAGTCTGCTTCTTCCGCCATACGACAGACGAATTCAGATTCACTCATTGTGGAATCCTGAAATTCGAGGTAGCTGCTGGGGTTCTCCAGGACCAGTGGTCGTTCGAGGATGTCCTGCACGATCCCTATCCGTTCCACCAGATGCGAAAGGGTCGCTTCGTTATAAGGAATGGGCAGCAGATCATGTGAATTACGGCCGGCCACACCGGTCCAGCAGACGTGATCGGAAATCCAGCGTGCGTTAATCCCTTCCGCCAGCCGTTTCAGTTTTTGCAGATAGTCACGGTTCAGTGGGTCTGTACTGCCTATCGACAGTGAGACGCCATGCATGACGATTGGATAGCGTTCTGCAATCTGTTCCAGCACAGCACGCGGGCGACCGTTTGAATCCATGAAGTTTTCTGAAATGATCTCGAACCAGTCGACATCCGGCTGATGTTCCAGAATGTGAGAGAAGTGAACCGTTCGCAACCCCACTCCCAACCCCAGATTCTCATGTCCCAGACGCGGTTTCCGCATTTGTCTCTACTTTCGTGCCTCGAGAGAAATTACAAAGCAGTGCATTTACCTCAGGTCATGATACGAAGCGGGCTCCTTAACAATCAATTGAGAAGGAGCCCGACTTCCATGTCTGAGAAATGACCCTTATTTTTTCTTGGGTTCCGGGGCAGGTCCGACTTTCTTACCCGCTTTCTCCATTGCTTTTTCAAATTCTGCTCGTGCGAGCTTCCAGGCATCCGGCATCAGAGGTATGTGGCACCCCCCTTTACCTTTACATGAATTCATACCAGGATTGCTACCACACCCGCCCTGGCCTTTACATTCGTTTTCGCCAGAACAGCTGTGTTCTGCTACAGAAGCACAGGCTCCCAGACCGGCACATTCATTTTCAATTCCCGCATGTTTCCCTTTGCAGGTATTCAATCCGCGGCAGACATGAGGTTCCGTCATCAACAGGCTGACATCTTTATCACCAGTTTCAGCTCCTCCTTCAGCAGCGTGATCATGATCGTCATGACCACCGGCAGTCGTGCTACCCGCTTCAGGATCGGTGGCAGGTGCAGGCGGAGTCGCAGGCTGACAGCCTGTCATGGAACCAGCAACCACTCCACCAAATGCAGCAAAGGTGAGTCGATTAAAATCGCGTCGATTCATTTCTGGACGTTTCATGTATTACCTCGATGTTTCTATATGGCAAAAAGATGTGATATCAAACTGAAAGTTCAGACTAAACAGAGTTCAGCGCCCATTCTGTGAGTTATCTCACATTTCAACTCAGAATTAAACTGAGGAAACTAGTTTTCAGTCATTTTTTGAACTTCTTTTACACAACCGGGTTCATGGATTTTTGACTATATTTCCGCTGCGTTTCCTCAATGATGACAGATTAATTCAAGACTCTTTCAGGCTCTTGTAATCCATCTCACAATTTCAATTTCTGAAACGTTCGATATCTGTTTCAGGCAATCAGAACTTCCCACTCTTATCAAGAACTACAGTTTGTTCTTATTTCAGATGTCACATTTCAGAAGCACTGATATCAAATGGAAACGACAATATTTTAACGATATGGAGACAGAGAGCCTTCATGAAAACCCTTTGAATCGGTCCTGTTTCCGAATGAAAAAAGACATAAAAAGCCAGTTAAATCAGAATATTTTACGTATAAAGTATAAGTCCTGCGTTTGACGTTTTACCTGAGCCAGCCTGGTTCTAATAAACTCTGACATTTAAAGCACTTACCCTGAATCAAAATCGAACGACTCTGCTCTCGAATACAAGTTCAGACTGTTCACGAATTCATTCCCTTTTAATCCTGCATCCATATTTCTCTGCCAGAGAAAACAACAAATTTTGCTCAAGTTTTGGAGTTCTTGTGGAGCATCCTTTCCAACTCTGACTGTCGTTTAGAACAGAGTTTGACAGCAATCGCCTCCCCCTTCTCTGTCAACACAGAGAAATTAGACAGACTGCAAAACATACTAACGCTAATCGCAATCAGAAATCGTCATAAACCCTAAATCAATTACAAAAATCTGAACCAGAACAATCCTGCAAACTGAACAGACCATCAAATATTACCGATATGTAAAGCGTGTAGGACTACTGGATATTTATCATAAGGAACCATTATGCGTGCCGGGCACTTAATTCTATTTTCACTTAGTTTAGTCACCATTCCTTTATTTTCTGTCTCCACACATGCAGAAGAGATCAAATGGCAAACCAATCTGAAGCAGGCCGCCCAACAGGCCCGTTCTGAAGACAAAGCCATGTTGATTCAAATTGGTGCTTCATGGTGTGGCTTCTGCCATAAAATGGATCGGGAAACATACAAAGACGCGAAAGTCATCAAACACGTCAACTCCTGCTTTGTTCCCGTTCGTGTGGATGCAGACGAAAACTCTGAGCTGGTTGACGCGATTGGGGTTGCCGGCCTGCCCACAACTGTCATCATTACTCCGGAACTGAAAATCGTGAAAAAGATTTCCGGTTATGTCGCTGCCCCGGAAATGCAGGGGCATCTCAGTAAAATTTGCCTGGTGAATCACGAACAGGCAGCGCCTGCCCGGAAACAGCAACCCATTCAGAAAATGAGTCAGAAACAGGTCGCACCTGAATTCGCCTTCAAGGGTATCTGTCTGGTAAGCATGCTGGATGATCAGCAACTGACTGAAGGAAAACCGGAATATACATCGAACTATCGAAACCAGACAGTCTGTTTCGCTACGAAAGAGCACAAGCAGAAATTTGATGCAGCCCCTGAGCAATACTGGCCTGCCTTCGAAGGAAAGTGTCGCGTCTCACAACTGGAACGAAATCAGTCAGTAGAAGGAAATCCCTACGCGGGCGGCGTGTATCGTGAACGGCTGGTATTTTTCACATCAGAATCGGAACGCGATAAATTTACTGCCAATCCAGGTTACTACCTGATCAAGAAATAAAGCAAAAACACCTGACAGCCATCCTCAACTCTGGTTGGAAGGGAGAGGAACAGAATCGCTGCCAGGTGTCGTATCAAATTTCATTAACAGCCTGTTATCAACTGCGGTAACAGGCTGTTTTTCTTCTTACAGGTTACTTCACGTTTTCAATTGACTGGGGATCCAGCCAGACAAACTTCCCTTTATGAGCAATCTGTTTGCCTTTCACGCTGACCTTTAAGCTCTGAAACCGGGATTTGTATAAATCCGGATGGGAAGCATGTGCTCCTTCAATGACATAAATTTTTCCGTCATCGCTTTTGACAGCCAGACCTAATTCATCCGGATTCTGTTTGGGATGCACTCCAAATTCACAAGCGGCACAACCGGTGGTCCCACTGATGGAAACCAGCTCAGATGCAGCAGGCGAACTGCTGACAGCAGCCTGCTTCGCAGTTAAGCCAGCGACATATTTAGCAGGAGCTTTCTGAAATTTCTGCATGACAGCCTCGCTGGGGAACTGATAACGCAGTCCCTGGTAGATGGCCGTAAACTCCGGTTTTCCAGCTACGTCTTTCCCGCCATCAACTTTACAGACGATACATTTTCCGTCACAGGCCAGATCGACGTCAGCATATTCTGCGGGAGATTTATCAAAAACAGCTTTGATACTCTCATTCGGGAACAGAAAGACGCGTCCTTCATAAAAACTGATATGATCAATCTTGCCCGGGTTCCGCACTCCATCATGATGAGCAAAGCAGACGGTGCAGTCTCCTTTCAATGCGGGAACATATTTTTCCGGAGCTTCTGTAAATTTCTGTTTTACTTCTTCTGATGGAAACAGATAAGTCTGACCATCATAGACGACGGCAAACTCCGGCTTTCCAGCAACCACTTTCTTTCCATTCACCAGACAGACCGCACATTTTCCATCAAGGGCTAAAGGGACCTGTTTTTTCTGACCGTTTTCTGCAGCATTCACAGCACCACTGAGACAGACTACGGATACCAGTACCGCTGCTGTCATGACAAAACGAAATAAATTCATCTGCATCTCCTGAAACATTGACTCTGTATTTTCTTGAAGGGATTTCGTGCTGCGAACATTCAGTCCGTCAACCTCGATCAGATTCCCTGACGCACACTGATCCATATCCATGGCTGATGAATCAGAACAGTCACAGTATTGCGACGACCAGGGGTACATTCTGTGGTGTACTTCACACTCACGAATTATTTTCGTGATTCTACAAGCGTGCCTGCGAAGCAAACTCAGGCGCATAAAGCGGTATTGCATCAAATGGCCAAGTATTGATAATCAGGGTCTCTCTCCAATTCAAAATCAGATCCAGACATTTCTCAAGTCCTCTCTAATTCTTAAGTTATAACAAACCAGGTGCCTTATGTGGTGCACAAGTTGCCAGTCCGATGTGGCTGCAGAAGTTTCGTCCGACTCCAAACGAGTACAATGTGCTACGTGTGGAAGTGATCTTGGAACTACGGCTGCGGCACGAATCAGTGATAAAACCAAAGAAGCGCGCGAACTTCTGGCTCGTTGGTCGAATCGTGAAATCCTGGACCCATACGGTCCTTTAACCCGATCCGAATCTCGCGCGGCAAGTTCCGCTTCCCTGTTTGAACAACCCGAACCACAGCGTACGGAACCCCTGCCACAGCCGGTTCAGAAATCTACCACGGAACCGGCCCCTTCCCTGCAGAGAACCAATCCGAATTTCGATTCGGATACTGCAGTGGAACAGACTTATGCTTATGCAGCGCAAGAATCGGAGTATGAAGACGACTTCGAAGAAACATTCGTCCCCCGATTACATTCCGAATATCGCGATATTCAGGATCTGATTGAAGAAGATGATCAGAAACCCAACTGGCTGGGACTGGTGGGACAACTCATGGCCTATGGTGGCGTTGCCGTTTTGACGATTGGCACGACACTGGTCTTGTGGGGCTATTATGGCGGACCTGCTAACTATGCTTCAACAGGCTGGCTCATCAGTACGGCTGGGCAGATGCTGCTCTTCCTGGGAGTCATCACTCTCGTGTCTGCAGGCATGGAACAGACAACCAGTTCTGTCAGCCGCCGGATTGATCGCCTGGGGAAACGTATATTTCTGTTTGAACAGGCGATGCTGGAACAACAGCAGTCTCAACAACGCAAACGACGTACTTCATCAACACCACCTCCTAAGACAGCAGATCCGGTGTCACGTAAGTCGGCATAAACAACCTGGCTCAATTCTGCCAGAAGTCTGATCAGAACTGCACCCGTGATTCCAGCATCAGCAGATGTTCTTTAAGCGAAGTTCCCTGTGGTGCTGAGAAGCCACCCAGCTTTCCTCCGGATGCGATCACACGATGGCAGGGAATCAGAATCGGAATTCGATTCGAAGCCATCACAGTACCCACCGCACGCGCTGCACGTGGCGAACCAGCCTTCTCTGCAAGTTCGCCGTAAGTAATCTGCCCGCCATAGCCAATCTGCTGCAGAGCGTGAATGACGCGAGATTGAAAAGGCGTCATCTTTATTAATTTCAGTTTCACATCCTGAAATTCTACCTGGGCCCCCTGGAAATAATCCTGCAAACGTTCCTGCAGTTCCGGATACCAGTTCCCTTCGATGAACTGATTCGCAGAAAATGATCCTTCGCCAGCAGACTCGGACTCGATTAACTGTTGCAGATCAGAGCGACGAGGCAATCCCATCAGGAAGCGTTCTACAGTCTCATCCCTCCCCTGCAGACCACACCAGCCGATTTCCGTCTGAAACAGTGACCAGCAGGCGGACACTTCGGAAGAAGAAGTGGTTAAATGTTCTGTTTCCGGAACAACGCTCTTTCGAGAAACAGTTCTTTGACCCATCTTAAATTCTCCGATAGAATAAGTTTCACAAACGAATCTCGACTGACTCCTTCTGGCCCGAATCGTCAGTCTCAATTATATGATGATCGAGAGAATATGCATCCTTACAGCATGCTGTCAGATGATTATTTCATCAACTTAAACCTGTGCACAGAAATGACACTGCCTTCCTCCCGGGAAACAGTTTTGAATTTTTTTGAACGGGTCCAGAAATCGTTTCCCAGCATGCGGAATTTCTACAATCGCGGCGAAGGTGGATTCATCCTTGAAGAAGATAAGGAAGAAGTCGGTCAGCAGCGCTGGATGTCCCTGGAGACTCAGCGAATCTGCAGCGGCTATCTGAATCCTAAAGATCCGGAAGACTGCCTGGAACAGAATCGGCTGATGCTGGAACTGGTTCCCTACATGCTCTCTGTCAGCCCGCTGGACTGCGAAGCCCTGGATTATATCGTCGGTTTTGATTTTTCTTATCGAGGCAATCACGATGCTCTGGTCGCCGAAGTGCTCGGCGCAAATCATGCAGTCGACAGTCTGCTGCAGATTCCCGGGTCACAGGCACTCAACTACGAACCTTCAATTACATTGAGCCTGGATGATTCCTGTCGCTGTCAGGCACGACTGCTGATCGAAACCCGCACCAACGCTTACCAGGTGAAACGCGATGAGTATCCTGACGAACAGATTACCGTTTTCTTTACACTCAGACAGTACGGGAGTCAGTCCGCAGACACCAGACTCGAAGACACAATGCTCGATCTGAAAGCAAAATCGGACCGCCTGCTGAACGAGTATGTGATCGATCAGGTGCTGCGTCCTCTGGCCCAGGCCATTTCAACGAAATGAACTGAGTTTTACAGAATCGGGGCTGGTCCAGTTTCAAAAACCGGTTTCCCGCTATAGAGTAATAGTGGTCGATCAATCCAGTCTGAAAAGACAAAAATGCAAATTGAGAATGCTTCTGGAATAATTTCAAACTTAAAGGGGATACCTTCGTGGCGCTAACATTAAGTGATTTCGCTCAGTCTCTTACCGTGGAAACCGCATTCAGCGTACTGGCCGTCGCCAAACAGCTTAAGGCAGAAGGTAAAGATGTCGTCGAACTCGAAGTCGGCGACAGTCCGTTTGACAGTACTGCTTCTGCCAAATCTACCGGGATTGAAGCAATCCAGAACAATCAGTCACACTATTGTGCCTCACCGGGTATTCCTGAGTTTCGCAAAGCAGCTGCCGAATTCGTCTCCCGGGAATTCAATGTCGACGCAAAACCGGAAAACATCGTGGTCGGCCCCGGCGCTAAAGTGTTTGAGCAGTTCTTCTGCGAAGCATTCCTGAACCCTGGTGATGGAGTGCTGGTTTTCAGCCCTTATTTCCCTACGTATCTGCCGAACATCGAACGACGCGGCGCCCGCATGGTGCTGTCTGATCTGAAACAGGCGAATGAATTCCGACCCGATATCGCGGACATCGAAAAGTTCCTGGAAGAAGATCCTTCCCCCAAAGCGATCTTCCTCAACTCTCCCCATAATCCCACTGGCGGCGTCATTCAGGAAGAGGATCTGAAAGCGATCGCCGATCTGATTCGCGGCAAAAACATTGCCGTCTTCAGCGACGAACCTTACTGCCACATGGTCTGGCAGGGTAAACATCACTCCATCCTTGCACAACCGGGTATGATGGATCAATGTGTCTCCGCATACACTTTCAGTAAATCATACAGCATGAGTGGCTGGCGTCTGGGTTTCTGTGTGGCTTCCGAAGCGGTCGCGACATCCATCGGCAAAATGGTGAATACCACACTTTCCTGCACACCGCCAATCGTGCAGTTGGCAGGAGCTGCTGCTCTCAACTGTGATTCCGTCGAACGGGATGAAGTCATGCTGAAATTCCGTGAGAAAGTGGTTCTGTTGACGAACAAGCTCAATGCCATCGAAAATTTTCATGCGCTTGATCCCCATGCCACGTTTTACGTTTTTGTGAATGTTGCTCCGGTCTGTAATCAACTCGGGATTACCAGTCATGGTCTGGCACTATACCTGCTGGAAGGTGCTGACGATGACTTTGGCATTGCCTGCCTGGGCGGAGAGTGTTTCGGAGAAGCGGGACATGGATTTTTGCGGTTCAGCTGTGCCGAGCCGAATGATCGTCTGGAACAGGCGATTGATTTCATTCCCGAAGCGATCTCGCGAACGGACCGCATTGCCAGCTATCTGGAATCACATCCGGCTGCACGGTTGAAGGCACCATACCCGGCCCCGGAATAAATCGAGACCGTAATACTCGGCTACCGCAAGTCAGACCAGTTTACAGGGATGTTATGAACCGTTATCAATTACTGATACGCAGCGGACTGATTCTTTACTGGATCCTTCTGTTCACGGCGACTCATATTCCGTTGAAGAAGGGAACCATCCCCCAGGGGACCGATGTGCCCCTGCACTTCATTGCTTATGCCGGGCTGGCCTTTCTACTGACCTGGTGGTTGTCACTCAAATGGGACAGGCTGACAGTAAAGCGTCTGTTACTGATATTTGCTGGTGTCAGCCTGTTTGGTGTAATGGACGAACTGCTGCAGGGCATTCCCGTCCTGCAACGCGAACCGAGCATCAAAGACTGGATCGCTGATACAACAGGTGCGCTGCTGGGAATGACTCTGTTTCTGCTGGTAAGCAAGTCGCTGCATTCCATCAGCAGCCGCTTCCAGCAGAAACCAGATGAATCAGATTAAATAGTGCTGTTACTGTCCCACAGATTCAGTTACAGCTTCTTACTCGTGGACGGAGTCCGCCAGCGCCGCTTTGATTTCTCTAAGAGCTGGATGGCTCCTGCGGGTCCCCAGGTTCCGGCGTAATACGGTTCGGGCGTATGCTCGGGTCGCTCCCATTGTTCCAGCACGGGCGTTACAAATTTCCAGGCTGCTTCGAGTTCATCACTACGGGTAAACAAAGTGGAATCGCCGCGCAGAACATCCATCAGCAGTCGTTCGTAAGCTTCAGGCAGACTCGTGTGATACGCGTCTTCAAACGCGAAGTCCATCGTGACCGGCTGAATCTGATACTGCATTCCAGGTCGCTTCGTCGAAAATTTCATCGAGATTGACTCTTTTGGCTGAATGCGGAAGATCAACTCGTTCGGCTTGCGTTCCACCAGCGAACAGATATCGCCATCACATTCTACTGTTGTAAACAGATTCATGGGGGGATGCTTGAACTGAATTGCAATTTCACTCACACGCTCAGGCAGACGTTTTCCGGTTCGCAGGTAAAAGGGAACTCCTTCCCAGCGCCAGTTTTCCACCAGAACTTCCATCGCCACAAACGTTTCTCGATGTGAATCAGCGGGTACACGTTCTTCTTCCCGATAGCCGGGAACCGCCTGATCCTGCGACTGCCCCGCGGTATACTGACCGGCGACAGCCCATTCCGAAATGGGCCCTTTTGATCCGGGAGTCAGTGTTTTGAGCACCTTGAGTTTTTCATCACGGATTTCTTCACCACTGAAGAGTGCCGGCGGTTCCATGGCGATCAGGCACAGCAGCTGCAGCACATGGTTCTGCAGAACATCCCGCAATGCACCAGAACGGTCATAGTAACCGCCACGCCCATGTTCGATCCCCTGTGATTCCGCCACAGTGATCTGGACATGATCTACATGATTGCGATTGAGCAGTGGTTCAAAAATCGAGTTACTTAATCGGAATAACAGAATATTCTGGACCGTCTCTTTGCCGAGATAATGATCGATGCGGTAAATCTGGTCTTCGGATAAGAGTTCGCTCAATTCCTGACTCAGTTTCTGCGCCGA
>JAGQQP010000748.1 GCA_020426085.1 Planctomycetaceae bacterium
GTCTGCGCGACTTCATTGATGGATCGAGCAATACCTTTGCGATTGGCGAAAAATACCGACGTGATATTGATGGAACTTTAACGACGCAAGTGGCAGGCGAGTATTATGGAGCCGTCTGGGTTGGAATTGCCCCTGATGTTCGTGCAGCCAATGTTGTCGGACAGCTGGCGCCAACCGGCTCGTCTTACGCTGTGAATGGTGGTTCTGTCAATGCATTTGCCAGTCAGCATGCCGGCGGTGCTCACTTCCTGTTCATTGATGGACGGGTTCAGTTTATCAGTGAGAATATGGACCAGGACAAACTGTCTGCAATCGGCACGGGCAACGATGGCAAGGTTGCTAATATGGAGTAAAGGACGAGCCAGTGTTGCAGAAATCTGCTGCACTGGCTTTCCGCTCACAATTCATCTCTCACGAATACAAATCGAATCATAGCAGGCGCAACTATGAGAAAAAGTTTGAGAGCAGTTCTGTTCGTTTTTCTGTCGGGACTATTAATTTCCGCATGCAGTTCCCGCCCGGATGATCAACCGGAACTGGGCAAAGTAAAAGGGCTGGTCACGCTGGACAGTTCGCCTCTCGTCGGGGTGCTGGTTCAGTTTACCCCTGAAGATGGCCGCGGCTCGCAATCTCTGACGGACCAGGATGGCAAGTATGAGTTGATGTATGTGTATCCTACCATGGGGGCCAAGGTAGGCTCGCATACGGTCACCATCAATACTCCTCCCACTGATGATTCCGATCCGGAGGCGCCAAAGGTGAAGGAAGTGGTGCCTGAAAAATATCGAAAGAACTCGATTCTGAAGGCTGAAGTCAAACCGGGGGAGAACGATATCAGCTTTGACCTGCAGACCAGGTAATTAAAACCAGAGACGCTCAAGGAACTTCTTATGCTGTGGAAATCAAAATGCATACCGTCATGCGCGCTCCTGTTAGTCACTTTCACAGTCTTGTGTCACGGACTGAAATCAACAGCGGGTGATGAACCGAAGAAGTCCGCCTCCCGCAGCACTGGTTACTTTCGTCCCGCGCATCCGGTTCCCGTTTCCCCCAAAGTCGAATACGGGCAACTCGGGAGGGGCGAAGATTATCGCTCTGTTGTCGTGGGTACCGCCGATGTGTTCGGCTCAGGTCCTTACGATCTGTTTGTGTTTCCCGACAGACTGTTTCCGTTTCGAGGATTCAGTATCAGTGGCGTACCCGGTTATGGGAAGCCGGTCAAAATCACCGGTTCCGCGTTGAACGGGACGATTCTTACGGTCCCCGATAAAACGATATACGGCCTGTTTGCCGCCGGGAAGAAAGTTCGTCTCTGCAAGTTTGATCGTGAGAAAAAAGAATTTCAGCAACAGGCGCTTTCGCCGGAACTCGATCTGCCTGGCGGCATGGGGCGGGCACTGGCAGGCTTCATTGACGCTCAGGGACATTTCAATGTCTATCTTTCGATCGGCGATGGCAGCACCTACCGCCCTGAGGGGGATCACCATGCGGCTTCGTATATGCCTTACGATGGTGCCGGTTTCTGGCGCGGTACGATTTCGCGTCGTCAGTTATATCACGCCAGATTCGATTCACTCGATCTGAAAAAAGTGGAAGCCGTCTCCCGCGCGGGAAAGGGACCGGGAGAATTTCTGTTCAACCTGGGAGGTATGGCGATTGTCAATGCGGGAGCAGATCACCCGCCGGCACTGGTGACCAGCGATAAAATGGGCGTGTTTCGCTACTTTGAAATTGATCCGAAGACCGGTAGTCTCTCGCCATACAAACTGGTTAACGATCGAGAGCAGGTCGGGTTGCGGCATCCTGTGATCAATGCGAATCTGTGTGCCGTCCCAGATCCCGATACGGGGCTCTCCAATCTGATTGTCGGTGATACCGGGCGCGTCTGGTTCTATCCCTGCTCGGGGCAGTTCGCGCCGAATGGCTCGCCGATTTATGATCCTGTTCGTGCCGTGATGAGAGAAGACGCGCACCTCTGTCTGGGAGAACTGCCTGTCATCAGTCCGGGAGATGTGGATGGCGATGGTTTGATCGATCTGATCGTCGGCAATGATGCGGGGCAACTGCTGTTTGTCAAAAACATCGGTGATCAGGAGCGAGTGGAGTTCGCTCAACCCACAGAGCCAGCTGTGGGAGGCAAAACGCTTGATATTAAAGCCGGTTATCGCGGTTCGATTCAGGGGCCCGGCGAGGGTATGTGGGGCTACACCTGTCCGACGCTTTATGACTGGAACGGCGACGGGCGACCCGACGTCATTCTTAACAGCATCATGGCTGACTACATGGTGTTGCTGCAGGAACCAGCGGAATCCGGCGTTGCGTTTTCGGAGC